>JAYWGJ010000161.1:0-2608 GCA_043778315.1 Saprospiraceae bacterium
GGCGCGTCGCGACACGCGCACCAAAGAAACCATCAGCAGCGATAATATCGCCGAAACGGTCGAAAACCTACTCGCAGAGATACAGCAAAACTTGTACGACAAGGCAAAAAAACACCAACAAGATAATATCACGCAGGTAGATACTTGGGACGAATTTGTGCAGACGCTAGACCAAAAAGGCGGTTTTGTATCGGCGCACTGGGACGGTACGACCGAAACGGAGCTAAAAATAAAGGAACTTTCTGCCGCCACTACACGCTGTATTCCTATCGGAAACCCGCTCGAGGAAGGCAAGTGCATACTTACAGGTAAGCCGAGTACGCAACGGATTTTGTTTGCGCGCGCGTATTGATTTTTAACAAATAAATTTCAGTGAATAGTGAACAACTAACAGAGAACAACTGTATATTCTTGACCTACGCTTAAAAATATTATAACCCGAAGCCGCCCGTATCACTATACAAAGTGATGCTGGCGGCTTTTTATTGTTTGCCTGCGAGATGACTGTTCACTGTTATCTGTTCGATATTCACTGAATATTTCCTAATCCCTAATTAAAAAAATCGTACTTTTACGCTTATGAATCGGGAAGACTATAACCGCGCTTTTGCGCAACTGATAGGTTCGCTCAACGCGCAGCAGCGACTTGCGGTAGAGCGGATAGATGGCGCGATGCTTGTGGTAGCGGGTCCAGGAACAGGCAAGACGCACCTGCTCGCGGCGCGTATCGGGCAGATACTGATAGCAACCGACGCACAGCCACATAATATCCTTTGCCTCACATTTACGGACGCAGGGGTGCAAGCGATGCGGCAGCGTTTGGTGCGGTACATAGGTCCGGAGGCGTACCGCTTGCACATCTCTACTTTTCATGCGTTTTGCAATTTGGTGATACAAGAAAATGCTGATTTTTTTAGTAAAAACGACCTCGAGCCTATCTCCGACCTCGAGCGCATCGCCCTCATTCGCCGCCTGATTGACGAGCTACCCGAAACCAATGTATTGCGCCGTTTGCGCGGCAATCCATATCAGTACGAAGGCAGCTTAAAGCATTTGTTTAGCACCATGAAAACAGAGGCGTGGACAACCGAAAAGGTACTCAAAGCCATTGATACCTTTGTTGCCGACCTCCCTAACAACTCCGATTACCAATATAAACGCGCCCAAAAACAGTACGCAAAAGGCGACCCGCACCCCGAAAGGATACGCGAAGCAACCGAAAAAATGCAGTTGCTACGCGCCGCCGCACTTTGTGCCGACCGTTACGCGCAGCTATTGCGCGACAGCGGACGCTACGAATTTGAAGATATGCTACAATGGGTGCATAACGCTTTCGCGCAACATGAGCGCGTTTTGCGTCGCTATCAAGAGCAGTACTTATATGTATTGATTGACGAATATCAGGACACTAACGGCATTCAAAATAAGATTATCGAGCAGTTGGCTGCCTACTGGGACAGACCGAATTTGTTTGTGGTGGGCGACGATGACCAAGCCGTGTACGAGTTTCAGGGGGCGCGCCTCAAAAACATCACTGATTTTATCGCGACTTACGCGCACGACCTCGAAACCGTCCTGCTCACCGACAACTACCGCTCTACGCAGCCAATTTTGGACGCGGCGCGCAGCGTGATTGAACACAATCAACTCCGCTTGTCGCAACAACTCGCACTGCAAAAAGTACTCACCGCGCAGTCGGTACACCCCGCCGTGCTGCCCGAAGTAGTCCGCTACCCAAACGCCCTGCACGAGGAGATAGATATAGTACAGCAAATCATCGCGTTGCGCGACGGCGGCACACCGTTATCCGAAATCGCAGTGATATATGTGCTGCACAAACAGGCGGCGCGCCTCATGCAATTGCTATCTAAACACGAGTTGCCGTACCAAACAAAGCGACCCGTAAACATACTCGAGTCGCCGCTAATGGCGCAACTCCTCACCGTTTTGGACGTGTTAGCTGCCGAGCATCGGCTGCCGTCGAGCGGCGAAACGGGCTTGTACGAACTCCTACATTACCCGTTCACACACATCGAGTACCACGATATTGCGCGGTTAAGTGCCTATAAAGTACACCGCACCCGTCAGCCTGTTGCGGCGAATGCCGACGAACCGACACCTATATATACGACCGCTACGGCGGAAATAGCGGATTTTGATTTGCCACTTACTTGGCTCGAGCTTATCGCCGACGCGCAACTACACGCCGCCCTAAAACTCCACAACTCCGCAGCCCTACTTCACCTGCACGGCTGGCTAACCGACTTGCTGCAAAACTATCGCAACCTACCGCTACCCGTTTTGTTGGAGCAAATGCTCACTCGAAGCGGTTGCATCGCTTGGCTCGACGCACAGCCCGACCGTATTTTTGGCTTACAGGTATTACATTCGTTCACCGAATTTGTGGCGCAGGAGTCGTTGCGCAAAGCAAATATGAGCGTAGCCGACCTTCGATACACCATACAATCCTTGCAAGATAATAAGTTGGCTATCAATGTATTGGCGACGCAGTTTGTGGCGGACGCGGTGGTACTCACTACCGCGCACAGTGCCAAAGGCTTAGAGTTTGACCATGTATTTATTATCGATGTGACCAAAAACAGTTGGG
>JAYWGJ010000162.1:0-7119 GCA_043778315.1 Saprospiraceae bacterium
ACCAGGCGACAAACTCGAAGTAATGGTTTTGGACGTAGATGCCGTAAACCGCAAAATTTCTTTGGGTCACAAACAAATCGAAGACAATCCTTGGTCAAACTTCGAAACCGTATTCCCTTCTGGCTCTGTACACGAGGCAAAAGTAGTGCGTGTGGACGAAAGAGGTGCTATTATGCTCTTGCAACACGGTTTGGAGGCTTTCGCGCCTGCCAAATTAATCCGCAAAGACGATAATACTACCCTTGCGGCTGACGAGGTTTGCATGGTCAAAGTGATTGAATTTAATAGCGACGACCGCAAAATTTTGGTATCGCACTCAGGTTACTTGCAAGACCTTCGCCGCGAAGCGAACGACGCTGACCGCGCATCGAAAGACGCAGAAAGTGCAGCAGAACGCAAATCGGTTTCGGACGTGCAATCAAATGTAGAAAAATCAACTTTGGGCGACTTGTCCGCGTTAAGCGACTTGAAAAACAAATTGAAAGAAGACTAATCCAATTTCTAATAAAATAATTAGTAATTAGTCAAAATAGAAAAGCCGTTATCAACCTCAATAGTTGGTAACGGCTTTTTGTTGTAAACCTATAAGGTTTCAAAAACCTTATAGGTTTAGCAATTAACCTACACGTCGCTTTCTACTGGCTCGTTCGCTTCGGTCGAGTACTTCATTATGGCAGCCAAACTGCTTGTTTTAGGCCCGAACGTGACTCGCGAACTGGCGCGCTTCGCTTGTTCGAGTTGTTGCAGTTCGGCGCGCAAATCACTGTTCGCCGCTAAGGCTTGCTTTATTGCTGTGGTTTCGGCGGCGGTCGCTTCTCCATAAAGATAGCGCAAAAGCAAATTGGTGTGGTAATTATCTTTATTCATTATTGGAAGTTTTATTTATATATATAACGTTTTAAAACGCCGTTTCGATGCCTACGGGCTTATTTTTTTGTAAAAAAAGTGTAAAAATTATTTGATTATATTTTATCTCAGCTACTTCACCCGCTCCCAAACTTCCGTTTTGCCAATAAAACTCACGCCTACATAGCCGCGCAGCTTCAATCTGCCGTCGGGCAAAAGCGTCACTCGCCCACTATAAATATTGCCGTCTTTTGGATTATATACCTGCCCTTCATACACGCCTTTCGATTCGGTGAGCGCGAGTAGCGTCACCAAACCCATCGTTGCGCGCCCGCGTTTGCTCGCGTCTTTATTGTTTTTATCCAAGGCAGGTTTGCCCGTTTCGGCATCAATCGGCTCTTTGAGGTAGATGATTTTACCATAAAACTTACCATTTGGGCTTTTATACACCTCTACTTGCCCTTTTTTCTCCTCGTCCCACCATTTACCTTCAATCGTTTGTTGCGCGAAAGCGAATAGGGTAGTAGCGAATACCAATACTGAACTCAGTAATGTTTTAGAGATTAATGTTTTGGATATTAATGTTTTGGATATTAATGTTTTAGAATAAAAATGATTCATCGATTGAGATTGTTTAAAAAGTGAATTGAAAATAAGTTTATGGAAATACATTTCTATAAATACGTTTCTATAAGTACGTTTGTATGATTATAATAACGTCCAAATGTAAAGATTTATTTTGAAATAAAAGTTTTTTAAGATTTTTTTAAGAAATAAATTAATAACTATTTTTATAATATATGAATTTTTAATTTTTTTTGTTGATTGTTATTCATTTAAAACCCTTGAAAATATAACTTTTTTGTCTTATTTTTGTTGCAATAATTGTAATCTATTTTATTAAATTTTTTGCTCCTATTTATATCAAAATCATAAACAAAACCACCAATCACAGAATTATGCCAAAGTCATTTTCACTTATTTTTTTGCTTGTCGCAATATTCGGGTTCAACCCAATCACCGCGCAGACGGGCGTACTCAAAGGGCGCATTTTTAATGCTGCGAACAATCAAACTATTCCGCTATCGAGCATAGTGGTGAAAGGCACGACTACGGGCGCGCAAGCCGACGAAAATGGTAATTACGAAATAAATTCGCTCGCGCCTGGCTTGTACGATTTTGTGATTTCGGCGGTCGGCTTCAAAGACAAAACGCTTTCGGAGGTGCAGTTGAGCAATAATAAACCGCAACTTATCGACATCGGTTTGGAGGAAATTACTACCGAATTGACGCAAGTCGTCGTCAAAACTTCTGCTTTTCGCAAAACAGAGGAAAGTCCTGTTTCGCTGCGGACTATCGGTATCGCCGAAATTCAGCGCGCACCTGGCGGAAACCGCGATATTTCTCGCGTCATACAATCATTGCCTGGCGTGACTGCTGCTGCTGGGTTTCGCAACGACTTGATTATCAGAGGCGGCGCGCCGAACGAAAACCGTTTTTATTTGGACGATGTAGAAATTCCGAATATCAATCACTTTGCTACGCAAGGCTCGAGCGGCGGACCCGTCGGCTTGATAAACGTGGATTTTGTGCGCGAAGTTGATTTTTTTAGCGGCGCATTCCCGAGTAATAGAGGTAACGCGCTCAGTTCGGTTTTTAATTTTAAGTTTAAGGAAGGGCGCGACGACCGCACGGGCGCGACGCTCACGGTTGGTACGAGCGACCTCGGAGTAACGGTAGAAGGTCCTATCAACAAAAAAATATCTTACCTCGCGTCAGCGCGTCGTAGTAATTTGCAGTTATTATTTAAAGCATTAAAATTGCCATTTTTGCCTATTTATAACGATTTTCAGACGAAAGTGAAGTATAAAATCGATAAAAAGAACGAAATTACGTTTTTGGCACTCGGCGCAGTCGACCAATTTGCGCTCAATACATCGGCGAACGAAACCGAAGCGCAACGCTTTATATTGAGCTATCTGCCTGTGCAGACGCAATGGAATTACACGAACGGTTTGGTATATAAACATTACACCGACAACGGTTATTTTACCGCCGTGCTTAGTCGCAATATGCTTAATAACGAAAGTTATAAATACCAAGACAACGACGAAACGGACGAAAGTAAGCTCAATTCGCGTTACAAATCGCAAGAAATCGAGAATAAATTGCGTTTAGAGAACACTACACGTTATAAAGGTATTGGTATAAAACTGAATTACGGCGTATCGGCTGAGTACAATAAATACAATACTAGAACGTTTCAGAAGTTTGGTGTGCGCACTATTGACTTCAAAAACGCTTTTGATATGGTGCGTTACGGCGCGTTCGGTCAGGTCAGCAAAAACTTTTTTAACGAGTCGTTGGTTTTGTCGTTCGGTTTGCGCACCGACGCAAATAATTTTAATAGCAATATGAGCAATCCGTTGCAGCAACTCGCGCCGCGTTTCAGCGCGTCTTATGCTATCACGCCGCAGCTTTCCGCCAATTTCAACACGGGAATTTACTATCAATTGCCTGCCTACACGGTTTTGGGCTATGCGGACGGTAACGGAACGATGATAAATCGCGAGAGCGGCGTGAAATATATTAAGGCGCAGCACTTGGTCGGCGGTTTTGCTTACGACCTCAAAAACAGCGCGAAAGTATCGATTGAAGGTTTTTATAAGGTGTATGACAATTATCCTGTTTCGTTTTTGCCGTCGGGCGACACCGTAAACTTGGCTAATATCGGCGCGGGTTTTGGTGTGATTGGCAATACGCCTGCCGTGAGTACGGGTAAAGGACGCACTTATGGCGTGGAAGTTTTGTATCAACAACGTATGTGGCGCGGGTTTTATGGCATCGTCGCCTACACTTTGGGCTGGTCAGAGTTCACTAATCAGCGTGGCGAGTACGCGCCTTCGGCATGGGACAGCCGTCACATTTTGGCATTAACACTCAGTAAAAAATTACCCAAAAACTGGGAAATCGGCTCGAGATGGCGTTTTCAAACAGGGCTGCCGTTTACTCCCTTCGATGTGAACCGCTCGGCGGAAGTAGCGCGTTGGAACGCAAACGGACAAGGTATTTTGGACTATTCGCGCACCAATTCGGAGCGCGCCAATAACACTAGTATTGTGGATTTGCGGATTGATAAAAAATGGTTTTTCAAAAAATTCAATATCAATTTGTACGCGGATATACAAAATTTGACGGGTTTCGCTTTGCCAACGCGAACGCTCGTTTTGGATAGAGGCGCGCAAGGTACTGACCCTGTACAGACCGAACTCGGCGCGGATAATGTGTTGCGCTACCGAACTAAATTTTTGAATAGCGGCACGGGCGCGCCTACCCCAAATATCGGATTAATTTTTGAATATTAAAATTTATATTTTTGAAATTTATAGCATAAAAAAGCGGCAATCCTTGTATTACAACGGCTGCCGCTTTTTTCGTTCAATAAAATTAGCTATGGTTTTGCTTCTCTCGGCTTCGTTCGTTTGCGCAAAGCCTCTACTGGCATTGCCATTCTGCCTGCGGGCGCAACGCCTTTCACCGAGCCGTCGAGTATCGGTACGGGGCGCGGCGCTTCGTCTTGTGTTTGCTTGAATAGCCGCTCTTGCAACGCCCATTTATTGCCCTCGAGCTTCAATCCGTCCACGTCGCCATCGGGGATATATCTGCCACCGCCCATTTCTACGACGTGGTCGAAAGTAATCATATTCATTTCGGGACGGAAGTTGAGCGTCACGCCCGCGTCTTTATCGTAGTCCATAATGAAGCGGTGAAACGGCTCTTTCGCAACCACAAAAGCCTTGTTTTTGGGCTGTTTGGCGGCTTCCGCTTCGCGCCGCTTGTCCTCTTCGGTGCGCATATCGAATATGGGTGCGCCGAAAGTGATATTATTGCCGCCGTCGAGCGTCAATACTTCTATTATTTTGCTGCGCCGTTTGTGGTCTATGGCTTCGTAGCCAAATAAAAGATAATATTTTTTGCCTTTGGATCGATATTCGTGCATATTATAATATAGCGCGCCATACCAATTGGTCGCGCCTAATTTTTTGCGCTCGGGCGATTTGATAGTCGCCGATTTGTCTTGTAAAAAAACCGATTTGCCGTTCTCGAATTGCATCACGCCGTAGTATTTATAGGTCGTGGAGTTGAGGAAAACCTGCCAAGTGAACAACCGAAATGAGCCGTCGGCGGCGCGCATACAAGAGAGCGATTTCACGTCGGCGAGGTCGTACTCCACCGAGCCTTTTACGCGCATAAACCGCTTCATAGTAGCCACTATCTTATCCGCAGCCGCCGAACGCCAACCCTCCGAAAGTGTATCTAAACTCGCCTGCGACTCCAATCGGGTCGCCGTGCTGTCGGTCGTGAGCGTGTCGAGTTGTACTATCGCGCCGAGTTCGCGGAGCGTATCCGACATCAGCCGTAGCTTGATAATATCGTCACTTTTTAGGCTCGTCTTTTTTTGCGCCGCTGCGTTATTATGGTATAATAATACACAAAAAAAGATAAATATGCTTGTTTTTTTCATGTTTTAAGCCGATTTTTAGAGAACAGAAGGTTTTTTAAACGCAAAGAAGCAAAGAAGCAGAGTGATTAAGGTTTTTTTATTGTCACCAAAGAAAAAAAGAATCAATAGAAATAAACCACTCGTTTGTGCAACATGAATTAGGAACGAAAAAAAGGTTTTTTTTATTGTGATAACCTTTTTATTTGTAATCTAAAAATCACTCTTTCACATTAAAGTAGTACGTTTTTAACACATAAGCTACGCGCTCCAAAATCCACTTTTTTTGCGCTGTGACGGATTGTCGAGCGAGTTTGTCGTTGATGCGCAAATCAAAAATACCTGGTTCAGCGTAGGCGTGCCATACCTCGCGTTCCCGTTTTTCTAGGTGTAATTTGAATCCTTCGGCGGCGTGTGCGGCATCGTAGGTGAACCTCAAATCCATGCGCATATTATCAGAATAATCGTTATAATCATCTCTGGTTGGGCTGTACACATAAAAATAAACTGGCGGATTTTCTTTTTTTATAGTTTTATAATCGGCTGATTTGGAGGTTTTTACGCCTTTTTTGTCTGCTACAAAATAATCGTTGCACACCAATTCTTTTTTCAAATAGTCAGCTACGCCTGCTGGACAATCTACGCAATTGATATAATATACAGTCGCTTTTTGGCGTGAGCCGCAGGCGATAGTTAGGATTGAAAAGAGTAAAAAAGGTAAAATAAACCGCATAATTTGTGTATTTTAATCGGCATTTAAGTATTAAAAATAAGGCGCGTCAATGCTACGAATTGCGCGACGCTCAACTGCTCGGGGCGTTCGTTAAAAATTGGGTCTTTCAGTTTTTCGTCGTCGCTCACTAAGGCGCGTAAGGTGTTGCGCATCATTTTGCGGCGGCTGCCAAAAGCGGTTTTCACGACGTTCCGAAACTGGTTTTCATCGCAACCGAGCGTTTCGTAATCGGCGCGGCGCACGAGGCGAATTACGCCCGACTCCACGTTTGGCGGCGGGTCGAAGCTGAATGGGCGGACGTTAAATAAGTACTCGCCCGAAAAGTAGGCTTGCACCAAAACGCTAATTACGCCATAAGTTTTGCTGCCAGGCGGCGCAATAATGCGCTCTGCCATCTCTTTTTGGAACATTCCGACCATTTCTACTACCTGCGAACGGTATTCGACGCATTGAAACACGATTTGCGATGAAATATTGTACGGAAAATTACCGATAATCGCAAATTGTCCATCATAGAGTTCATTTAATTTCAATTTTAAAAAATCTTCGCTAATAATTCGCCCTGCGAGCGGCTCTGCGTAGTTTTTTTTCAAAAAAGCAACCATATCGCGGTCAGCCTCTACTACTGTGAGGTCATAGCCGCAGGAGATTAAGTATTTGGTGAGCATGCCTTGTCCTGGACCCACCTCGAGTACTTTATTGTGGTACGTTTCGGTGAGTTGCAGGCTGCGTGCTATGTTTTCGGAGATGCCCTCGTCGTTGAGAAAGTGCTGTCCGTAAGATTTTTTGGCTTTTAGCATTAGTTTTTTTGTGGTTGTTTGTGGTGTTTATTAAAAAAAATTATTTCTATCCAATCTGTTTGCCTTGTATTGCTGCGCCAATTGCGCTATCCATTGCGCGGTGCGCGAGCGGCGCGGTATATTCGTTGAGTGCAGCCATCTCCTTGTTAATCAAGTCTTTATCATTTTTATTAACGGCAATTTGCAGCGCATCGATGAAATATTGCGTTGTTATTTTTTCGTCTTCTGCCAATATCGCA
>JAYWGJ010000163.1:0-7111 GCA_043778315.1 Saprospiraceae bacterium
CTCAAACGAATGCAAACCACGCATATCAGCACTCAAAAACTCCGCGCCGACTTAGCCGATAGTCACAGAATCGCCGATGCCAAACTCCGTAACTTAGCCACCGAAATCGCCGCGTTAAGGGCTGATACGCTGTCGCGCAACACCAAAATTGATACCTCCGAAACGGATACATCGGATATTGCCGCTTCAGACCCTGCGCCAGCCCTCGAACCCAACGCAAACGCTACTTGGCAACTCTCCGAAGAGCGACAACTCAGCATCTTGTTATCCGTTTACACCATCATGCAAACCGAAAAAGCATACCTAAACGCCGACCTCACACTCGCCGCACTCGCTAACCGCTTGGAGTTGTCGCCGACCTACCTTTCGCAAGTCATCAATCAGCGCGAAGGCTTGTCTTTTAATGATTTTGTCAATAAATACCGTATCGACGCGGCTAAGGCGATGCTCATCGACACCAATATCGATTTTAGTATAGAAGGCGTAGGTACGGCGTGTGGTTTCAACTCCAAATCAACATTTTTTACTGCTTTTCGCAAACACGCCAACTGCACACCCGCCGAATACAAGCGGCAAATCCGTTAAATATTTGAGCGTTTACTTATTATGCGGCGCATAGCGGTAAAAAACTGTTGTGTGCCGTTCGACGCACCTACTACTTTTGTAGTAGGTGCGAGTAGCTTTGTATTGTCTATCAATAAGTTACGCATAGTTATTTATATCAAAAAGTACGGATTTATAAATCCGTACCGATTTCTCCCGCGTGTTAATTCTATTAGTTGCATATTTGCAACATCAAATTGAAACGGTACAAACGTACTGAATTGCTTCTTGTATATTTTTACTATTGTCGTTTTTATTTTTTGTAATATCTTTTTTATTTTTTTTGTATTGTCATGAGTATTTTTTTTATTTCTCGTTTTTTATACTTGAGTAATTGAGCATCGCGGACGTGAATCGTTCATCGCGGACGTAGTCGTGTATATTTCTTTTACAGTCGAGCGTGTCCCGGTCATACAATTATCTATTTCTCTCGCAGTCGTTGCAATAATTTTTTTTCTTTTTTCTGCTGCCTTTGTCTTATCGTCTATTTTTTTTATCACATTGCCTATTTATTTTATCAACAATCGCACTTATTATTAATATATCATTATTACGCAGTTTTTTCTTTCTGTCTCCCCTCCTTTGGAGGGGTCGGGGGAGGCTGTCTAATCCAAAAAGCAAAACTCCATGATAAGAACTCTCCCCTCTAAGTTCATTATTGGTATTGCAATAGTAATATTTTCCTTACCAACCGCTTTGCGGGCAACGCAGTACTATGTCGCACCTACGGGCGTAAGCATTAACGACGGCTTGACGTGGGCTGCACCCCTCGACCTCCAATCCGCGCTCGCCCTCGCCACCAACGGCGACCAAATATGGGTACAAAACGGCACTTATTACCCCACCGCAACCACCGACCAAAATATCGCGTTTACTATTCCAAGCAATGTACAGGTATATGGCGGTTTTTTGGGTAACGAAACCGCGCTCGCGCAGCGTCCTCCTGCCCTTAGCGGTGCAAGTACTTGTATCCTTAGCGGCGACATTGGTACGGTCGGCAACAGTAGCGACAATACTTTTCACATCATTATCTTCAATAATGTGGCTAATACTACGCGCTTAGACGGCTTTACCATCACGGGCGGTGCTAACTCGGGCTTCGCAGGTGGTATTTACAATAACGGCTCTTCCGCTCCTTCCAATAGTCAGCCCACTATCAGTAATTGCATATTTCGCGACAATAGCGCGAGCTACGGTGGCGCGGCCTATAACGGTGGTTACGGCGGTTACGCCAAACTTACCTTCCTCAACTGCGTGTTCAGCAATAATACAGCAACTAATTTCGGTGGTGCAATATACAGCGACGGGCAGAATAGCGGTGTAGGCTTACTCGAACTCTATGACTGTATTTTATGGAATAATAATGCCAATTACGGCGGTGCGATACTCGCGCATTGCGATGCGGTAGCCGTACCTAACACCATACTGCACAACTGCACCGCCTTAAACAATACCGCTACTGGCGGCGGTAGCCTAATATACACTTGGAGTGGCAAAACTAGTATTTACAACAGCATTCTTTGGAACAACGTAAATACTACGGCTTTGCTCGCCAACAGTAGCGCAACCGTTACGGCTACCTATTCTGATATAAAAAATGGCTACGGCGGTACGGGCAATATCAACGTGAACCCGCAGTTTATTAATATCAATAATCCGATAGGTGCGGACGGGCTGTGGGCTACCGCCGACGACGGCTTCCGCTTGTACGACTGCTCGCCTACCGCAAATACAGGTAATAATGCCGACGTACCCGCTACCCTCACTACCGATATTGCGGGCGATGCCCGAATACAAAACACCACCGTCAATATGGGCGCGTATGAAACTACGCCTGTCATCTCCGCGAGCGGTACGCGCCTGTACGTCAATGCGGCTGCCGCGACAAGCGGCAACGGCGCAAGTTGGACAACCGCGCTCCGCACCCTCGCCGAAGCTACCAATCTAATCAACGCTTGCGCGTACTCCGCTATCACCGAAATTTGGGTCGCGAACGGTACTTACTATCCGACTACCACCGCCGACCGAAGCATCAGCTTCACTATTCCCGCAGGCGTGAGCGTTTACGGCGGCTTTATCGGTAACGAAACGAGCATCGCGGCGCGTCCTGCTGCCTCTTTTGCAGGCGGCGCGGCAGGTACTATCCTTAGCGGTGACATCGGTACGGCGAATGACAATAGTGACAATAGCTACAACGTAGTCAAGTTTGCTTTCGGTACAGGCAACAGCCACTTAGACGGCTGTACCGTCACGAATGCGAATAATAGTGTTACCTACGGCGGCGGTATATTTAACGACGGCAACGCCACTATTCAAAAATGTATTATCATCAATAATAATGCTAACGGCAACGGCGGCGGCGTGTATAATAATAATACGCTTACTATCCTCGACGCATTAATCACCAATAACACCGCCAACGACAACGGCGGCGGCGTGTATAATAACGCAGATATGGCGGTGCGCAACACCATTATTACCAATAATACAGCTACCAATAACGGCGGCGGTATGTATAATAATAATAACGGTGCTACTACTTTTACCGATTGTTTATTCAATGACAACACTGCTTACGCTGGCGGCGGCGCGTACAATTTTAACCACAATAATAGCACCGTAACGGGCTGTACTTTTGCCAATAACACCGCTAACTATACAGGCGGCGCGATGTACAATAGCAACGCTTCGCCCGTTATTATTAATACAATCGTTTGGGGTAATAAAGTCACTTCTTTTTACAATCCTAATATAGAAAACACCAACGGCTCTACGCCTAATATCAGCTACTCGGACGTGCAAGACAACGCTGGCGGTACTGCCAATATAAGCGTTAATCCGTTTTTTATCGATGCCGCTAATCCGAAAGGTGCAGATGGTATCTGGCGCACCGCCGACGACGGTTTGCACCTGCGCGGCTGCTCCGCCGCAGCTAATACGGGCAGTAATGCCGATGTTCCTGCGGGTAGCGCAACCGACCTTATTGGCGCGGCGCGCATACAAAACACTACCGTTAATATGGGTGCGTATGAAACGCTCACACCCTTTACGCCGTTTGCGGGTACACGGTTCTACGTCGATGCGGCTGCTACCGCAAGCGGCAACGGCGCGAGCTGGACTACCGCATTCCGCACCCTTGCCGAAGCCCTCGATAAGCTCAATACCGATTGTGCCTATACCGCGCTCACCGAAATTTGGGTTGCCAAAGGCACTTACTATCCCACTGCTACCACCGACCAAAACATCAGCTTTACGGTGCCTCGCGGCATCAAGGTTTACGGCGGTTTTGCAGGTACAGAGACCGCTATTGCGCAACGCGTCAGCAGCAACAAAACCGTACTAAGCGGCGACATTGGCACACCTAATAATACAAATGACAATACCTATGTCGTAGTCCGATTTAATAATGCGAATAGCAATAACTTACTCGACGGCTGCACCGTCCGTGACGGCGGCGGCGGCATTTCTAATAATGGCGAAGCGACCATCAGCAATTGTATCGTAGTCAATAATACCTCGACGGGTATCGCCAATACCGCCACCGCAATCACGAATCACGCTTTTATTATCAACACCCTAATAGCTAATAATGGTGGTTCGGGCGTGAGTGTTAGTAATTATAGTAACACTGCTGACCTCACGCTCACCAATTGCACTATTGCGAACAATAACGGCAGCACAGGCAGCGCGATTTACAACGCTAATTCCACGCTTATCCTCCGCAACACCATTGCTTGGGGTAGTTTTTATACCAACGGCGGCACTATTAATAGCACTTACAGCAATACCCAAAGCGGCAACGCAGGCGTAGGTAATACTACGGGAAATCCTGGTTTTGTGGACGTGAATAACGCCGTAGGCGCGGACGGTATCTGGGGAACTGCCGACGACGGTTTGCGCCTCTTCTCTTGTTCGGCTGCCGCCAATACAGGCAATAACGCCGACGTGCCGAGCGGCATCACCACCGACATCGCAGGCGCGGCACGCATTCAAAACACCACCGTCAATATGGGCGCGTATGAAACCATCACGACGGTTGCGACGTTTGCGGGTACGCGTTTGTATGTGAACGGCGCGGTCGCGGCAAGCGGCGACGGCGCAAACTGGACTGCCGCTTTCCGTACCCTCCCCGAAGCCCTCAATACGCTTACCAACGGTTGCGCTTACGCCAATGTCAGCGAAGTTTGGGTCGCTAACGGCACTTATTACCCTACTGCTACCGCCAACCGCAACCTTAGTTTTGTCGTCCCGAGCGGCGTAAAACTCTACGGCGGTTTTGCGGGTACAGAAACCGCTATCATACAGCGCGCTAACTTTGGCGCAGCCGTAGGCGGCACTATCCTTAGCGGCAATATTGGCGCAAGCAACGATGAATATGACAATAGTTACACTGTCGTTACACTCCTTAACTTTGCTATTACGACGCTGCTCGACGGCTTCGTTATCACCGACGCGCACAACGACGCGAACGGCAACGGCGGCGGCATCTACACCACAGGCGCGCCCGTGATTAGCAATTGTATTATTAGTAATAACTACGCGAGCGGCGGCGGTGGTGGCATATACAGCAAATCTACTGCTGCCCAAACCCCTACGCTCATCAATTGTATTATAGCTAATAACAATGCTTATAACGGTGGCGGTATTTATACCGATGCAACCAATACGCCTTCTATCACTATCATAAACGCCACCATAACAGGTAATAACGTCCCTGCTTACGGCAATAGTTTATACAATAATAACGCGCCTGCGACTATCAGCAATACTATTATTTGGGGCAATACAGGTGGCTACACGCCTTCTCCTATATATGACGATGGCAATAGTACTACCGTGATGTACGCTAATGTGCAGGGCGGCGTACTAAGCGGTAGCGGCAATACAAGCAGTACGCCTTCCTTCGCTAACGCGCTCAATCCGAAAGGTGCGGACGGGCTGTGGCGTACCGCCGACGACGGTTTGCGCCTCCTTTCTTGTTCGCTTAGTGCTAATAATGGCGACAATAGCCTCGTGCCTGCGGGCATCACTACCGACGTAGCAGGTGCGGCGCGCATACAAAACACCACCGTTGATAGAGGTGCTTACGAAACCCTTACGCCCGTGCCGTCCTTTACAGGAACGACTTTATATGTCAATGCTGCTGCCGCTACGAGCGGTAACGGCACTACTTGGGCGACCGCTTTTCGCACTATCCCCGAAGCTACCAACGCGCTCACTAACGGGTGCGCGTACAGCAGTTTTACCGATATTTGGGTAGCAAACGGCGTGTACTATCCTACTACCACCAACGACCGCAGCGTCAGCTTTACCTTTCCGAACGGCATCAACGTTTACGGCGGTTTTGCAGGCACAGAAACCGCACTCACCCAACGCATCAATTTTGGCGCAAGCGTCCTAAGTGGCGAAATCGGATTGAGCGGCAACACCGACAATACTTATATTATCGTGCAGTTTGCGGTAAGCAATACCAATAATACCCTCGACGGCTTCACCATAAGTGGCGCAAATAATAATAACGGCGGCAACGGCGGCGGTATCTCTAATGAAAGTTCGCCCGTCATTAGCAATTGTATTATTACCAATAATATCGCAAGTAATAGCGGTGGCGGTATTTTTAATTTAGGTTCACCCCGATTGATTAATTGCATCATTACCGACAATACGGCAGGCTATCAAGGCGGCGGCATCGCTAATGCGGGCTATAATGCCACCAACCTGCAAATCATCAATTGCTTACTACACCACAATGCCGCGAGCTACGGCGGTGGCGGCGTTTATAATAATAATTCAAATGGTAGTGGCAGTGTACTGATAGCAGGTTGTACGATTGTGGATAATCAGGGCGGTAGCTCTGGTACGGGCGGCGGTATCGGTAATAATAGCCAAAGCAGCACCGTCCATAATAGTATTATTTATAATAATACACCTACCAATATTCAAGATAATAATGCTACGCCACCTGTTTATAACTCCAATATACAAGGCGGTACTATGGCAGGTAGCAACGGCAATATCGACGTGCGCCCTAACTTTATCAACCCTAACAATCCGAAAGGCGCGGACGGCGTTTGGCGTACCGCCGACGATGGCTTCCATTTGTGGTATTGTTCGCTTGCTGCCGATGCAGGCGACAACGCGCTCGTCCCTACGGGCATCATTACCGACCTCGTCGGCGCACTGCGCATACAAAACACCACCGTCAATATGGGTGCTTACGAAACCGTCGCGCCTTCCCCCAACTATACAGGTACTACGCTGTATGTCAATGCGGCGGCTGCCGCTAACGGCAACGGCACGACTTGGGCGACCGCTTTCCGCACTATCCCCGAAGCTCTCGATGCCTTAAAAGTTTGCGTTTACACTACTTTTACTACTATTTGGGTGCAAAACGGCACTTATTATCCTACCGCAACCACCGACATCTTCCAAACCCTCGACCTTCCGAGCGGTATAAAACTATACGGCGGCTTTGCGGGCAACGAAACTACACTTGCGCAGCGCGCCC
>JAYWGJ010000164.1:0-7099 GCA_043778315.1 Saprospiraceae bacterium
ATCGGGAACGCCGAAAAATAGTTAAAACGTAGTGAAACGTAGCTTTTAAGCTATTTTTCAAGTGTAGATAAATAATGCAAACTAATTTAGTTCAGGTACATATCTGTATCAGACTTATAAAAGCCGACCAGATTATAGGCTGTATCAGGAAAAAAATAGTTATTGAGCAATAGATTGTTGAAATAATCTAACCAAGAGGCGTAATAAATGGCATCATTAAGTTTTAATACTTGCCGTGTGTTTTTTATAAAAACACGTTGTTCCGCACCCGAAGAGATAAATAAACTAAAATTAATATCACAGCTCCAGAGATGATGAACGTTGATATAGTCAATTAGTTTCTTTGTTTCTTCTCTTTTACTTGGCTCTGTTCCTTTAATACTTCCACCTGTTTCAAGGCTTTCTCGTAGGTAACAGGTGATTGCTTGGATAGATTTTCCATAGCTAACTTCGCTCTTTCCTGAAAGGATATTTTGCAATTCATTTTTTATGGTTGTATAATTCATTATTCAATCTTGCGCTGTAAACATACGACTTTTTTCATAATTTTCTTATTTTCATAGCATTTTTCTAAACAACAAAAAGCGTGTGCCACAACCATTTTAGATTACAGCACACGCTTTTGTCGTATTTTATTTTTACAAAGTAATTGAGATTTTGAAATTTTATTTTTGATTTAAAATAAAAAACGTATCTTTATCAGGTAATTTTTCTAACTTTTAAAAAATATAAAATGACTATTTATAACAACAAAATAAGCATTGATGCTGCAAAACGCAACGGAAAACCCTGTTTGCGTAACACTCGCATTACCGTAGAAGATGTTTTGCGGTGGTTAGCATCAGGAATGTCAGTTACTGATATTACAGAAGATTTTCCTGAATTAAATGCAGACGATGTTTTTACAGCATTAGAATTTTCTGCAAATCGCCAACAACGCATCGCAATCGCAAGTTAAGGAATGAAAGTTTTAATAGACCAAAATATTTCGTTTCGCCTTGTTGAACGACTACAAAACGCGCTTTCAGTCGATTTTATTCATCTCAAATCAGTAAATTTGGCTGACGCGCCCGATATTCCTATTTATCTATATGCACAAAATGAAAATTTTGATGCCATAATGACTATGGATAATGATTTTATCAATATTCAATCTATGCTGGGAACGCCACCAAAACTTATTTGGTTGCGCGTAGGTAATTGTAGCACCGCTGCTTTATCTTTGATTATCAATCATAAATTACTACAAATTCATGCTTTTTTACAAGAAAAAGATAACGATATTTTGGAGATTTGGACATAGATTTTAATTTTTACAAAAAAGCGCAGCAAATTTTTTAAAAATTTGTTGCGCTTTTTTATTTTGATTTAAAAAAGGCATATTTTGATTTGAAAAAGCGTGTGCCACAATCATTTTAGGAATTAAGAGAATATAGTACCTCATTTTGGACGCGTTCCTTAGGTTACAGCACACGCTTTTATGGTATTTTATTTTTACAAATTTTTTGAAAACTGAAAACGCATCGCATAAAACCTATCCCAGCCGTAGGGATTTGCTGCCATTTGATTTGTTTGGGTTTTTGAAATATTTGATTTTTATAATCCTGCTTGTAGAACAAATAAACTCTAAAAATACGGATTACTCGTTTTCTCTTTACCGATACTCGTCGTACTGCCGTGACCGCTATACACTACCGTTGCGTCGGGCAGTGTAAATAGCTGTTTTTCAATGGCTTGCAATAATAAATTATGGTTGCCGCCCGGCAAATCTGTTCGTCCGATGCTCCCTGCAAACAGCGTATCGCCTGCTATCACAAAGCCGCTTTCGGCGCAATAAAAGCAAATACTCGCAGGCGAATGCCCTGGCACAAAACGGATTTCTAAGCGCGTATTGCCAAATAAAATAACATCGTTGATAGCTAAAAACGGCGCGGCAGGTTGCGGCAGCGCACCCAAAAACGGCACACCAAATCGCTCGGCAGACGCAGGCGCGTGATGATACAACTCGAGTTCGCCTTCGTGCATTTCGGGCAGCAAACCGTAGGTTTCTGCTACCCACGCGCAGCCAAAAATATGGTCTAAATGCGTATGCGTCAGCAGACAGCGCGTCGGCGTGAGCTTATTTTGGTGTATAAAAACAGCGATTTGTTGCTGTTCGGCAACGCTGTAACAACCTGGGTCAATCAGTACGCACTCTCGCGAGTCGTCGTACAATATATAGGTGTTTTCCTGAAACGGATTGACGCAGGCGAACGCAACGGCGGTCGGGTTTTTGTTGTTGATTTGCAAAATGAAAATTTATTTTATTGACAAGAAAACGCATTGCACGAAAGTGTAAAAAAATCTTTAACAGCTCATTTTAGCACTATTTTTTATGCTTACCGCAAAATAAACTAACTTTGTGCAAATAAACTAATATTTGTTTATATCTTTATGTGCTAATATATATTTTATCGAATTCATCACACAAAAAGCAAAATATACGCGACTTTAAAAACGGACATTATGAACGCTATAAAAATCTTTGTAAAAATCTTTTTTTTATTGATTTGCCTTGTGGCAACAAGCACAACGCGCCTCACGGCGCAAGGCACACAAACCGAATTTGGCAAGGGACGGGTGCAATACCAAGACTTTGACTGGTCGGAATACGAGTCGCCAAACTTCATGACTTATTGGAGTAACGGCGGTCGCGAGTTAGGTCATTTCGCCGTACTCACCGCCGAAGAAGAACTACCTAAATTGCAAGATTTGCTCGAGTATCGCATGAACGAACGCATCGATTTGCTCGTTTATACCGACCTTACTACCCTCAAACAGAGTAATATAGGTAACGATGAGGTGTTTAGAACGACTGGCGGCACGACCAAAATTTTGGGCAATAAGGTCTTTGTTTATTTTGACGGCAATCATGCCAATTTGCGCCGAAGCATCAGAGAAGGCATTGCGCAAGTGCTGATGGCGCACATGCTTTTTGGCGACGATTTTCAGGAAATTGTGCAAAACGCAGTGTTGTTGCACCTACCTGTTTGGTTCACGCAGGGCTTGGTTTCTTACACGGGCAGCGAGTGGAATACCGAAATGGACAACGAGATGCGTGCCATGTTTTTGAGCAAAAACCCGATGGATTTCGAGGAACTCACGCTCCGCGACCCTAAGCTCGCGGGTCACGCGATGTGGTATTTTATTGCACAAAACTACGGCAAAGCGTCGGTATCTAATTTGCTATACCTCACGCGCATCAACCGCAGTTTGGAGAGCGGTTTTTTATACGTTTTGGGTAGCTCTTACGGGCAGACGACCGACGCGTGGGCGCAATATTTTGCGGCGCGCTACGCTCGAGAGCAGCATCAGCCGATTGAAAGTATTAATACGATTGCGATAAAAAAACGACAGGGCATTGCTACCCAAGCGAAATTAAGCCCGAACGGGCAAAAAATAGCTTATATCACTAATAATATCGGTCGACAACGGGTTTATGTAGCTGATACGGACGGAAAAAACAGAAAATTAATAAAAATACACGGCTACCGCAATCAATTGCAAACGGCAGATAAAGGCTATCCGCTTACGGCGTGGAGTCATAGCGGCAACGTTTTGGCGGTAGTTTACGAGGAGCGCGCGCGGATTTACTACGAATTATACGATACCAAAACCTGGAAACGGACGGATAAAGACGTATTTCCAAATATTTTTCAGCGCGTTTTGAGCCTCGATTTTATGGGCAACGACGGCGAAGCGGTCTTGTCGGCGCAGTCGGAAGGCTACTCCGATTTGTTTTTATTCCGCTTCAAAGGTAGCCGCATGGTGAACCTCACCCGAGACCATTACGACGACCTTTCGCCCGTTTATTTCCCCTACAAAGGGCAAAAAGGCATTTTATTTAGCTCTAATAGACCAAAAACGGAGGTCAAAATAAACAAAACCGACAGTTCGTTGGTCGCTGTTCCGAACCTCGATATTTATTATATCAACGCTGCCGAAGCCCCGTTTGAGGTGTGGCGCGCTACCAATACGCCTGCCGTGAGCGAGCGCAGCCCGATGCGATTAGACAGTACGCGGTACACTTTTTTGAGTGATGCCAATGGTATTTTGAACAATTATGTAGGTACATTTCAGAAAACAAAAATGGGCGAGAAACGCATCGTTTCGCTTAAAGATAAAACAAAAATCGAGGTATTGACGGATACTATATTTAAAAAAATACCCAAAAAACTGATAGATAGCGTTCAGGTTGTGCCTATTTATGAGATGATTGGCGTGAATTTGCCGATTACGGATAATACATTCGGCGTAAGCCAACAAGATATTCGCGCACTGGGCGCGCAGGGCAAAGCGGCAGAAATTTATACGAGTAAATACATTCATATCCGCAACTTTTCGGCGAACGCTTCTACTACGCTGTCGCCTACTTTTTACCGCAACGCGACCAACGCATTGCCACCCAAAAAGAAAGAAACGCTGCGCAACGAACTCAAAATAATAGACCCATTAGATACGCTTTCGCGGATAAAAGACCCTGCGGGCGGCATCGGCGCGAAGGACACAACGGGCAAAAAAGGAGCGATTAATTTAGATAATTATACCTTCCAAAGTGAGTTTGACGAGCCGCAAACGCCCGCAATTACCATTAATACGGACGGCAGTATTGCGATACAAAAACCGCAAATCGCGCCCGAGCGCAAAGAAGCACCCGAGCCGTTGCGGTTCAATTCGTCTAAGATTTTGCCATATATAAGCAGGTTCAAAACGGATTATATTCGTACTATGCCTATCGATAATAGTATGCAATTTGGCGGTATAGACCCGTATCGCGGCGGTAATTTTGTACCGCCGCCGCTCGGTATTGCCTTGCAAGGCAGCGTGATTGACCAGTTTGAAGACCACCGCCTCACCGCAGGCGTGCGCGTACCGTACACCTTCAACGGCGCGGAATATTTCGCTACCTATATAGATAAAACGAAGCGTTTGGACAAAATATTTTCGGTTTACCACCGCTCGCAACGCTGGAACTACGCTATTCCGCTCAATCAAAGTGGCTCGCAGGTGTATGACGGTATTGCGCGACAAAAAACGACGCTCGTAGAAGCTGAAGGACGCTATGCTATCAGTATGTTTAGCAGCTTGCGCGGTAAGGTTTATGGTAGAATAGACAAGCAACTCCCGCTCACGACCGACCCGATATCGATACAAATACAGAGCGACGAAGCGCAGCGTTTGGGTGCGCGCACCGAGTTTGTTTTTGACAATACGATAGACGCGATGGTCAATATCAAGTACGGCACTCGTGCCAAAATTTTTGTGGAGGCACTCAAAAGCGTTTCGGTCGATTTGGATATCGAAAAACCCAAATTTGATTTTGACAAAGGTTTTACGACCGTGGCGGGTTTTGATGCGCGGCACTATGAGCAGATTTTGGGCAAATCCGTTTTGGCGTTACGCGCTGCGGGCGCGACTTCGTTTGGTAGCCAACGGTTTTTGTACTTTTTGGGTGGCGTGGACAATTGGCTGCTGCCGCGTTATAATAATCAAATTCCTGTATCGAACGACCCCGCCAACGTGTATCAAACGCTCGCTACCAATATGCGCGGTTTTGAGTACAATATCCGCAACGGCAACAGCTACGCGCTGGTGAACGCGGAGGTGCGCATACCCGTATTTTGGTATTTTTCGCGTACACCGCCGAAGTCGCAGTTTTTGCGCGATTTCCAAATCGTGGCTTTCGCAGATGCAGGTGCGGCATGGACGGGTTTGACCCCGTTTTCGAACGAAAACCCGATTAATACTAGTATTTACGGCTCTCGTCCACCCGTGATAGTGGTGAAAGTGAACTACTACCGCGACCCGATAGTGATGAGCTACGGCGCGGGTTTGCGCTCCACTATTTTCGGTATGTTTTGCCGCTTAGACTTAGGCTACGGCATAGAAACGGGTGTGCGTCAAGCACCGCTATTGCATTTTTCGCTCGGGACGGATTTTTAGATTTAACTTGTTACGCAGTTTAAATAATTTCTTTACGCCGATAAGTCTAATAGGTCTTGATTTTTTGGTTCTTTTTCATCAAGAAAAAAGAATAAAAGAAAATAATTGACCCGTCTGCATTGCAGGAGAGTTTAATAATATTAAATATATAAAATTAAAAAATGTTTATAGATACACATACGCATTTGTATGTAAAAGAATTTGCCGAAGACATAAAATCGGTGATACAAACGGCTGTAAGCGAAGGCGTTACGCAGTTTTATTTGCCTGCTATTGATAGCGAATCGCACGATGATATGCTGCGTTTGGAGGCGCAATTTCCAGCACATTGTATCGCGATGATGGGTTTGCACCCGTGCAGCGTACAAGCGGACACGTTCGAGCGCGAAATGAACTTGGTAGAGTCGCATCTCGCGCTGCGCAAGTTTGTCGCTATCGGCGAAATAGGCATTGATTTACATTGGGACAAATCAACTTTGGACTTGCAAATACAAGCGTTTACTACGCAAATAGAATGGGCAAAAGCAGCAGATAGACCGATTGTGATACACGCCCGAAAAAGTATGCCCGAAATTTTACCTATTTTGCGCAAGCTAAAAACAAGTAAGCTACGCGGTATTTTTCACTGTTTTGGTAGTTCGCTCCGCGACGCGGAAGAGTGCATCGATTTAGGGTTTATGCTCGGCATCGGTGGCGTAGTGACGTACCCGAAAGCGGGCTTGGAAACCGTATTGCAACACATTGATTTACAACATTTGGTATTAGAAACAGACGCGCCTTACCTCTCGCCCGTACCGTTTCGCGGCAGGCGAAACAGCAGCGCGTATATTCCGATTATAGCCCAAAAAATAGCGGAGATAAAAGGTGTGACCGTAGCCCAAGTAGCCGCAGCAACTACGGCAAATGCAGTGAAAATATTTGCGTAAAGCAACAATTAAAAATATTTGCGTAAAGCAATGGAATGAAAATATTTGCGTAAAGCGAACAATAAATATGCTCAAAAATTCATTTTCAAAAACAAAATAACCATCAAAACGTGCTTTTCGGACAAACCATACGCAATATCAATCGCGCCCGCGAAATAGCCAAAGTGATGGTGAAATACGGCTTTGAGGAC
>JAYWGJ010000165.1:0-7089 GCA_043778315.1 Saprospiraceae bacterium
GAAGTAAATAGTTTTTTTTAAAACCATATCGCACGTTTATTACTTGTTGTCTGCACTATAATCGCATAGCGGCAGAGATAGCCAGGTGTCGGATAGCCAGGTTTATGTATCCCGCCTTTGTAAGGCGGACGCAACAAAAAATCCATTGAAACCGCAAAAAACGGACTCGTTTTAGTTCCGCCTTACAAAGGCGGGATACGGGTATCAGCTACCTTTTGGACAACTGACCACCTCTGCCCGCTAAGGATTCGCAAACGAGCTTGTCCAAATCAAAATTTTACAAATTACGAAATCATAAAAAGCGTATTTCTTTGATACTAAATAAATGTACGCCGTCGGGCAGCAATAGCTGCAACTGTCCTTGCTCACTCACGCCGACGATGCGCCCGTAGAGTAATTCGCCCGTAGCGACGCGCTCAAAACAAGCGTCTTCGCCGTACCGATACAGGTTTTGTATATAATGTGCGCGCAGCGCGCCGACCGAACGGGTGCGCAAAGTAAGATACCGCCGCTCGAGTTGCTCGCATAGCTTAGACAGCACTTCGTATTTGTCTATTTCGCGGTGTATCGCTTGTCGCAACGAAACCGCATTGGGCAAACCCTCAAAATGTAATTGATTGATATTCAAGCCAATACCAACTACCGAGTAACTCCAACCAGCACTATCGATGCCGTTCTCTATCAGCACACCCGCCACTTTTTTATCGTTAATATAAATATCATTTGCCCATTTTATCGCGATGTTTTGCGCGGGCAAGTACTCGGCGAGCGTATCGCTGAGGGCTAAGGCAACGGCGCGACTGAGGTCGAACTGCTCGCCGACAGGCATAAAACGCGGGTACAAAATCAGACTAAATGTCAGATTGTCGTTCGGCATTGTTGCCCAATAGCTGCCATGTTGTCCGCGACCTGCGGTCTGCGTCTCCGCCAAAATGACCGTTCCTTCGGGTGGCTTACTTTTTGCAATAAGTTGAAGAGCGTAGGTATTGGTAGAGCCGAGTTCGGCGAACGTATGCAACACTCTGCCTACAAAAAGCGTTTCTAAGTGTAGTATTTTCATGCTTATTAATACAGGTATCAAAATTATTTTCGCAAAGAACGAATATTTTCACTAACTTTGCCAATTATTTTTGATATATTAATCAGTTCTTTTTGACGGGCAGCCAAAAACATTTTCATCATGTTATATATAAGGTGTAAATATCTGAATAAGATGACCATTTTATAGAACAAAAAAGCATATTTTACGACCTTATGAAAGGACAAGCTATTACGCAAATTGGCACAGAAGCCCTCAATCATTTAATTATTCATTGCTTACAAGAGAAAAAAGCGCAAAATATTTGCTTGCTCGACCTCCGTCACTTAGACGACGCGCCGACCGATTTTTTTATCATCTGCGAAGGTACATCTAATACGCAAGTGAAGGCTTTATCGGATTTTGTGCAGCACGAAATCAAGGAAAACGCAGCTATTAAGCCTGGTCACGTCGAGGGCGAGGGCAATTCGCTTTGGGTACTCGTCGATTATTTTGATGTAGTGGTGCATATTTTCTACCACGAAACCCGCGATTTCTACCAATTGGAAGACCTTTGGAGCGACGCGATAGTGACCGAGTACGCGGAGGTGTAAAGTTTATGTAAGATTTAACATTCGCTTAACGCAACAAATAGGCACTGCTATTCGTTTTAATGGTGTGCTTTTGATATGATAAAAGCAGTTCATAGGCCTATTTTTGACACATTTTCATTTTAAAAGAATAAATGAATTCGCAAGAACCACAAAACCCTAATAACGAAGAGCCGAAAGAAGAGCCGCGTCGCGACGACGACAGCAGTTCGGGCTTTCCGAAGTTTAATTACTATTGGATTTACGGCTTGTTGGCTATCTTTTTGATGGCTAATTTGTATGTGATGGGCGCGTCGCGTTCCAAGAACATACCCTGGGTTGTGCTTTCGAGCTATATTAAACACAAAGACGTACAAAAAGTTGATGTCATTAACGAAGAAGTAGCGGAGGTTTATATCAAAAAAGAAGCCTTAACACGCGACTCTGCTTACAAAAGCATCAAAAAAACAAACTTCAACTACGAAAATATCGGACCTCATTTTACTTATAATATAGGTAATGTGGAGGGTTTTGAGCGGCGATTGCGCGAGGCGCAAGACAGTTTGGCGCAAGCAGACCGACTTTCGCCCGAGTACAAAACGCGCCCGAATTGGATAGCACCGATTATGCAATGGGTGTTTCCGCTCTTGTTGCTCGCAGGCGTGTGGATGTTTATCATGCGCCGAATGGGCGGGGGCGCAGGTGGCGCAGGCTCGCAGTTATTCAATATTGGTCGCTCCCGCGCAACGCTTTTTGACAGCAAAGACTCGAAAGTAAACATCACGTTCCAGGACGTGGCGGGTTTGGACGAGGCGAAAGTGGAAGTAATGGAAGTGGTGGATTTTCTGCGCAATCCTAAAAAATATACCGCTTTGGGCGGCAAAATACCAAAAGGCGTATTGCTCGTAGGTCCTCCAGGAACAGGCAAAACCTTATTAGCGAAAGCGGTAGCAGGCGAAGCAGGCGCGCCATTTTTCTCCATTTCGGGGTCAGATTTCGTGGAGATGTTCGTGGGTGTAGGCGCGTCGCGAGTGCGCGACTTGTTCAAACAAGCGCGTGACAAAGCTCCGTGCATCATTTTTATAGACGAAATTGATGCTATCGGTCGCGCCCGTGGTCGCAATCAGATGAACAGCAACGACGAGCGCGAAAATACACTCAATCAGTTGTTAGTAGAAATGGACGGGTTTAGCACCGATAAAGGCGTTATCATTATGGCGGCGACAAACCGCGCCGACGTACTCGATGCCGCGCTGTTGCGTCCAGGTCGTTTTGACAGACAGATAGAAATAGACCGCCCCGACGTGGCAGGACGCGAGCAGATATTTCGCGTTCACCTCAAAACCATCAAAACCGTAGCCGACATCGACCCGCAAGTATTGGCGGAGATGACCCCAGGTTTTGCAGGTGCAGAAATTGCTAATATTTGCAACGAAGCGGCTTTGGTTGCGGCGCGCCGTAATAAAAAAGAAGTCGATTTATCCGATTTCAATTATGCCTTAGACCGCATCATTGGCGGCTTAGAAAAAATAAATAAAGTAATTTCACCAGAGGAGAAGCAAGTCATTGCGTATCACGAAGCAGGTCATGCTATCTGCGGTTGGTTTTTGGAACACGCTTCGCCGTTGGTGAAAGTAACGATAGTGCCGCGTGGCTCGGCGACGCTCGGCTACGCGCAGTACCTCCCGAAAGACGAATACATCACGCGCACCGAGCAGATGCTCGACCGTATGTGTATGACGCTCGGCGGACGCGCTGCCGAAAGTGTGATTTTTGACAAAATATCGACAGGCGCACTCAGCGACCTCGACCACGTCACGCGCATGGCGTATGCGATAGTCGCCGTTTATGGTATGAACGACAAAGTGGGCAACGTGTCTTTTTACGATATGCAAAACCAAAACACGTTCACTAAGCCGTATTCGGAGCAGACGAGCCAGATGATTGACCAAGAAGTACGCGGACTGATTGACATTCAGTATGAACGCGCAAAAGCCTTACTCCGCAATAAAAAACACGAACTCGAGCTTCTCGCGCAAGAGCTATTAGAGAAAGAGGTGTTGCATAAAGTGGATTTGGAGCGGTTGATTGGTGCGCGCCCTACAAGCGCGGAATATGTATAAAAACAAGCAGATTTTAATACAAAAAGAGCAGCTTACGCTAGTAAGTTGCTCTTTTTTTCTGTTAATAATTTAAAAACACACAGTCATTTTTCTCCGTCTTATCCGCCTCCCAAATCTACTTATTGTAGTGGCTACGCAATGGTTGTTGCGGAGCTTTTCGGCGTGTGCGATAGACGCATTTAGTTTTTGGTTGTTGGTAGCAATGACCGTCGTGTCGGCGGCAGGCGGCTACATCATCAACGATATTATTGACGAAGCCATTGACCGCATCAATAAACCCGATAAGCAATTCGTAGGCGTTTCCTTTAGCCGAAAGGCAGCTTATTATTACTATTTTGGCGGATTAGTGCTTGGTTTTTTGGCGGCGACGTGGCTCGCTCTGCGCACTGATTATGGCTATTGGCTCGCGTTTTATTGCGCCGCTAACGCGCTGCTGTACGCCTACTCGCGGTGGCTCAAGCGGCTGCCCGTAGTGGGCAACGTGACGGTAGCGGTGTTCACGGCTTGTGTGGCGTGGGGCTGTTTTTTGCCGTTGCCTGCGGCTAATCCGCGTTTTTATGCGCAATATTTCCCCGTTGCGGTGTTTTATACAGCGTTCGCGTTTGCCACTAATCTATGGCGCGAAATAGTGAAAGACCTCGAGGATATGGACGGCGACCGCGTAGGGGGCTGCCGCACACTGCCTATCGTTGCAGGCGTAGCCGCCGCTAAAAACGCGACGCAAATAGTAGCATTAGCTACGTTTTTGGGCGTAGGTTATTTTGGGTTTTGGTTGCTGTCGCAACACCACATTCTCGCCCTTGTATTCACACTGTCGGGCATCGTACTGCCGATTTGCGGTATCGCGTTTTTGTTGCATTACGCCAATAATAAAACGGATTTTGCTTGGATTAGCCGCCTACTTAAACTGCTGATGGCGAGCGGATTGGTGGTTTTGTTCTTATTACTATAATTATAATTGTAATTTTTCCGCTTAATGCAACGCGCTACACCGCAAAATCGTCTTGAAAGTACATCACTTAAACCTATATAGAGTATGTACGACGATATACGACAAAAGTTTTTAACAATAGTTGCGCTCATGGCGTTGGTGGCATCGGTGATGTCGTTAATGTCGTTTGAGGTACGACAAGAGTGCGTTCAAATCATCGAGCGCGTGGCGGGCAAGCCCGAAACCTTAGTCACATTTAAGCTCTATAATAACACGACCGAAACGATTACGCTGCTCACCAAAACGGGCGGAACGTATCGGTTAGAACCGAACGGCGCGTTGCAAATCATCAAAACCGAAGGTACACATTTTTATCTTTGCAACGATTGCAACGAACACCAATTTTTGTTTATCACAGCACTCAATATGTCGGGCAAAACGTTTAATGTATCGGATATATTGTAAATATATAAATATTTATAATAGCTGAAATGAATTGATTTATATTCTTTATCTACACTCAAAAAATAGTGTAAAAGCTACGCAAATGCTGCGTTTTAACTATTTTTTATCGTTCCCGATAATATAAATCAATTTAAAACATATATTAATCATTAAATTGCACTATTTTACCTTCATTTCCTACTACAAAACCCTTTCCGCGCTGGATAAAAACGGCATTCCACTGCGTTTTAGGTAGTTTTTGTAGCTTGCGCCAAGTTTTGCCGCTATCGCTTGTTTTCCACAGTAAGCCGTTGTCGCCGCAGGCGTAGCCGTTCGTTTCGGTACTAAAAAACACGCCTCTAAAATACGCCGCGTTGCCTATTTGATTCGGTTCGCGGAGCCTGCGCCAAGTGTCGCCGCCGTCGTCGGTGCGCCATATTCCACCCGAAGTACCCACCGTATAACCGACGCTACGCGATGGAAAATGTACGGCAGTAAGGAAATCGCCTGTCACATTTTTGGGCTGCCAGGTGCGCCCTCCGTCCTTCGATTTACCCAAAAAACCGTATCCCACCGCCACAGCGTCGGTCGGCGAAAGCATCGCTACCGCGCTCAATTCGTGGTTTATCGTATCAAAAGTATTGTAATTATCATAATTGCGGCTTGTGCTGCTCATGCCCCAGCCGTAGGCTTTGCCGCCTACCGCCACGGCGTGGTCGCGGTCGTAGTGCGCGATGCCGCGATACCGTTCCCATTGCGCCTGCTGAAATTGCCAGCTTGCGCCTCGGTCGTCCGTCATATAAAACTTTCCTGCCTGCCCAACCGCTACGCCTTCGCGCCGATTAGCGAAACTAATCGCGTTTATCTCCGAACCCGTTTCTTGTACTTTCTGCCAGTTCGCGCCGCCGTCGATAGTGCGGAGTATCAGCCCGTAGCTCCATTGCGCGCCGCCGACGATAAAACCCGTGTCGGGCGTGACCATTTTCACGTCGTGCAGGTCGTAGGTTGTGCCGCTCGGTACTTCGCGCCAGTCGGTGCTAAACGGTTGCGGCGTACAGCCGACGATTAGGATATTTATTGCGACAAGCAAAAAAATAGCGGATAGGAATAACGGGTCGTGTTTTTTCATTTTTTGGATATAAATGTAATATTTCAACACAAAGATACAATTTACATTCTAAATAAAAAAAGCGGCTGCCCGAGTTGGGCGCAGACCCGCATCAAACAACCGCATTGTCTAACCAATAAGTACCTGACAGCATATAAACACGGTTATAATCCTGCTTATTTTAAAGCTAAACGTTTGCTACGCACGTTTATTTTAAAATTGCGCTTTACGGATAACCGTGTTCATTTAGCGACATCTACTTACAATAAAACTATTTCTTATTTCTTATCCAAAATGTGTATAGTGGTAGTGGACGGCGCGTCGGTTGCTTTTTTGTCGTCGTGGAACAAATTAGACCAATCTAAGCCAAAATAACGCAACGAGGATAGTAAAATCGCCATTGCTGCGCCTTCATCTAAGTTGCCGATTATAGGTAAATTGTCGGGAATAAACTCCAAAAAACCTGCCGTCGGATTAATCAGATACAATAAAGATACCAAACCTGCTATTGCTACGCCAATTTTTTTCATGTCAAAAACGAATTTATATTGAAAATAAAGAAGAAAAGTAAAGGACTTCGTGCCTTGTAATACCATAACGATACGGGGCTGGGAAAAGTTCCATTTTTTAGAAAAAACTTTAAACTGTAAACTAAAAACTGTAAGCGGTAAGCTGTAAGCAATAAACTTTTGACCGTTAGAGAGGGAAAAGCTATAAGCTGTGAGCAATAAACTGATGCGGGCGAGGGAAATTTTTACTGTAAGGGGTAAGCTAAAAACCACTCTACTGGACAAAACTTTTTTTAACTAAAGTGTTAGTTTGAAAAAGGCAATATTTATTTGAATAAATGTCACAAAAAATAGATTTATCTGTGT
>JAYWGJ010000166.1:0-7085 GCA_043778315.1 Saprospiraceae bacterium
TTATCAATATGAACGGGCGTATGTACGACCCCGCGCTCGGGCGTATGCTCTCGCCCGACAACTACGCAGGCTTAGACGGCACTACGCAAAGCTACAACCGATACAGCTATGTACAGAACAACCCGCTCAAATATACCGACCCGACAGGGGAGTTTTTGATACCACTACTGATGGTGGCAGCATCTGTCGTGACAGCGACAGTAGCTATAGTAGCCGTAACTGCAATCGTAGTTGCCTCGGTTTATTCTAATCCAATTCTATACAGTACTATTAATTTGACCACAGACGCAGTAAGTGCAGCCTTTAGTGGTGGCTTAGATTTTGGTAATAACGCACGACGTGATAAAGCATGGAGCAATATTGACCCAACAGGTCGTTGGTCTAAAACGAATAAAGGACTTCAAATTGCTGCTGGTTTGTTCGTTACGAATCCTAATCTTAGTGCGCAAGAACAAGAAAACGAGTTAAAATCTCGCTTCACTTGGCAATTACCACAGGAGATACTCGGGTATAATGCCGCACAACTTGACAATACATTTGACGGTGTAGAGGATGTGAGCTACTTTGATGGCGCTACCATAGTACGTTCCAAAGTAGGTTCTGCACTTGAAAAAGATGGAATATTTACCTTGGGTAGCTATATTCATGGTAGTAGTTTGTTACCAAAGGACTTATCGGGTAAAAATACTACACTCCTACTCCACGAGTATGGACATTATATACAAAGCCAAAAATTTGGACCGCGTTATCTACCTTTCTTTGCTTTACCAAGTATTATTAGTGCGGGTTTTTTTAATTCTAGACATGACGGTTTTTACACCGAACAAGGCGCAAATTATTATGGTAATGAGTATAGAGCTAAGTACTATCCTGGTGTGATATGGAATACTAAGTTTGGTCTTGACACTCCTAATAATTTTTTAGACGAATTTCTATTAAGATACCAAAAAGGATATTAATCACCACATAAATCAATATCATCATGAAAAATATAAATATAATTGTAATTATCGTAGTGTGTCTAAGTACCATAGCTTGTGTACGCGAGACAGCTACCTGCCATACTAAATTGCACATTGATAATAATTCTAATAAAGACATTTACTGGATAGAAGAATCTTATTCTGCAAAAGATACTATATTGAGTAAGACTTATAAAATTACAGATAGAGAAAAAATTAATAAATCTGGAACAGGCTATCTATATCTTACATACTGTATAGAGTCAACTGTAAATAAACAACCCGAGCAGAAACTCTACCTTACGCTGCTCGATGCGGCAGTAGTAGAGAGTACGCCTTGGGATACTATCTGCAAAAAAGACATGGTATTGAAACGGTACAAACTCAGTGTAGCCGATTTGATGCGTATGGATTTTACAGTTACTTATCCATAAATCAATATCATCATGGAAAATAAAAATATCATCATCATCATAATTGCTGCACTATGCCTAACCATTATGGCTTGTAAGTATGAGACAGATACCTGTCATAGAACCTTATACATCAAAAATATCTCTAATAAAGATATTTACTGGATGCAGTTTTCTTCTGATACGATATTAGATAGAGCTTATAAAGCTATATATAAGCTTAAAAAATCCGAAACTTATGGTACGCGACCCTCTTTGGACTGTATAGAGGTAACTTTAGACCAGGGGCAACGAACTTATCTTACGCTGCTCGATGCTGCGGTAGTAGAGAGTACGCCTTGGGATACTATCTGCAAAAAGGATATGGTATTGAAGCGGTACAAGCTGAGTGTAGCCGATTTGATGCGCATGGATTTTACAGTTACTTATCCATAAATGTATTGTATTGGTATCGATATTATTTCACAATCAAACCCACAATCTCCCATGAAAAAACTATTTTTCGCCGCGATAGCGGTAGTTACTGCGGCGAGTGCCGCCGCGCAAACGCAAGCCTGCGCTTATCCGCAGCAGACCTACTGCGTACTGATGTACAAATACGATGATGCGGGCAACCGCATAGAGCGGTCGCTGCAGCAAGCCTGCACCTGCATAGGTAGGGCGGGTCGTAGCGCGCCGTCTATTACCGACAACGGCACTGCGCCCGCCTCGAGCATAGCCCGAGGCGGCGCAGCTATCGCGAGCATCAGCCCGAACCCTACCGCCGACGGCGTAGTCGTGCTGTTTTCGGAGGCAGTAGCGAACGCTACCGTGATAGTGAGCGACAGCAACGGCAAGCAGCTTGGCATACAAACCGTATCAGGCAGCAGCCTCGACCTCAGCCTCGGCAGCTACCCTGCGGGCATCTATTCCATCACCCTCCGCACCGATGCGTCAGTGCAGACGCAGCGCGTCGCCAAAATAGATAAATAAAACTTTATAGTGAACAGATAACAGTGAACAACGTACAGTGAACAGACGGCGACCCTGGAAGGGTCAAATGTGCGTAGCCGTAGGTGCAACCTACGGAATAAATTAAAAATCGCGATTATAGTGAACAACGAACAGTGAACAGTCGGCGACCCTGGAAGGGTCAAATGTGCGTGGTTCCGTAGGTGCAACCTACGGAATAAATTAATAGTCGCGACGGTCTGACCCACGTTTTGCGTAGAACCACAATATTTTGTGGTTCTCACCCGACGGCATTCTCTTCCGCAGGAAGAGCTAAAAACGCCCGTCTCCCTCCTCCGAGGGGTTGGGGGTGGCTCTTTTCCGCACGACAATAAAAACAAAATAACCACAATATTTTGTGGTTCTAACGACAACAGGGTATAACCTTATTTCCTAACCGCCTCTACGGCTTCCCTCCTTATGGAGGGGTCGGGAGAGGCTCTCCTTTCCACCTATGAAAAAGCTCCTTCTCCTCTCTTTTTTGACCTACCTGTCTCCCCTCCTCGGAGGGTTCGGCGGAAGCTACGGCTACGCACAAACCGCCGCGCCCGATATAGAGTGGCAGCGATGCTACGGCGGCGGCGGACATGATGGTGTAACGGGAGCGGTTTTTGGTACGCCTTGGCAACCCGACGAGGTAGGAATTTTTGATGGAAATGTAGTGGTATTGAATGATGGGAGTATGGTGTTTGCCACTAATGTAGGGATAGGAGTAAATGCAACAACAGGAGCAAACGAGTACGATGGCGACGCAGCACCCGTGTCAGCCAATTACCAATTTGGCGTAATCAATTGGATAGTTAAAGTATCTCCGCGTGGCACTATTATATGGAAAAAGCATTTAACGCCGTTTATCGTGCAGTTTATCACCAAAACGAACGACGGCGGTTTTTTAATTAGCGGCAACGCAGTTATATCCCCTAATTTACCGCTTCCGTTTGGTGATGATATTATTGTCAAAATAGACGCTACGGGTACCGAGCAGTGGCGCAAAGTACTGCACAACTGGTCGCGGACAAGCTCAGGGGATAAAAGCATTTTTTATACCAAACACGTCAAACCTACTAATGATGGCGGCTATATCGCGGTAAGTATGGAGGCATTGGAAGAGCCAAATTTTTCTGGCACCTTCGCCTGCGACTCTACGCACACCTTTGGTATGGGCAGTACCACTTTTTCTATTAGCAAAACAGATGCCTTAGGTAATATAGTATGGCAGCGCTGTATCGCTACGCCAGGGCAACCGCATGGAATACGCACTATCGGTACAGCAAACTGCCGACGGCGGCTATGTGTTGGCAGGTTCTACGACTCCCGAAGGAACACTCGAGGGTAAAATATTGGTCATGAAATTAGACCCTTCGGGTGTTACGCAGTGGCGTAAAACTTACGGCGGCTCGTCACTGTCGTATGCACACAGTATTTTCCAAACCGCCGACGGCGGCTATATCGTATCTGGTGCTACTTCTACTAACGACGGTGATTTTGCAGGTCTCAATCAGTTCAGCAACCCCGTACCTACTATGTACCTATCACAACAATACGAAAATGCGTGTTGGCTCAAAATTAACAGTACGGGCGATATAGTTTGGAAAAAAGTGCTTGGCGGAGAAGAGAGCGAACGCTGTTTATGGACAGAGCCGACCCGCGACGGTGGCTTTGTAGCGGTATCGCATATTTGGGTGCCTTACGGCACACCTGCAAACGACCGCACAACTTGGGTAACTAAGCACGACGCGAACGGCGACCTTGTTTGGCAAAAATATATTGGCGGTTATACGCCAGTCGGATATGTACTTAGTTTTACACCTAATTTATATTATCGCTATAATGGTGGGCAGTGTATTCGCGAAACACCCGATAATGGCTTTGTGGTTTACGGCTTGGCATTTAGAGAAGGACAAGATGTATGTGGTATGTTTCCATCTATCTATACTCCTCGAGATTTATGGCTATGTAAGCTCGGACCTAATCCCAAAAACCCGCCCGAGATAGCAGGTGAGCTTGCCTTGACCTGCGGCGCACCGACCACTACGCTCACTGTGCGCGACACATCTTATCAAGCCATCACGGGCTATCTTTGGGATAGCGGCGCGACTACGCAGGCGGTTACCGTCGGCGTAGGGACTTACACCGTCACCGTTACCTACGAAAACCGTTGCACCCGCAGCCTCACCGCAGCCGTGACCCTCGGCGGCGGTCTCACCTTCAATCCGCCTACGGTAGTACCGCAATTGTGTACCAAAGGTGGCAGTTTCAGCGTGACCGCTAATAACGGCACTGCGCCCTATATTTATCAAAACAGCCAAGGGACGCTTACCAACACCCTCTCCGCGCTCCCCGCCGCCACCTACACCGTCACCGCGACCGACAATAACGGCTGCACGGGCAGCACGCAGATAGTCGTGAGCAGCCGCACAGATACGATATTGCCTACGCTCACGGCAGCACAGCCGCGCTGCGCCACACAAACGGGGAGCATCGCCGCCGCGCCGCAAGGCGGAACTGCGCCGTATAGTATTTTACCGACAACATTAATTGGGCTTTCGCCTAATACTTATACGGTTTCTGTGACCGATGCGAACGGCTGCACCGCTACCGCTACGCAAATCATCAACGCCGCGCCCGCGCTGCTCACCGCCGCACTCACGACGCAAAACGGCACTTGCGGACAAGCGAATGCGAGTATCTCGGTCGCGCCGCAAGGCGGAACTGCGCCTTATATTATTTTACCAACCACATTAATTGGGCTTTCGCCCAATACTTATACGGTGTCCGTGACCGATGCGAACGGCTGCGCGACGACCGCGACGGCGGTACTCACCGCAACGCCACCAATTACCGCTACGCTCACGGCGACCACGCCGCTTTGCCGCGACGAACCGACGGGCAGTATTCGCGTCAGCAATATACAAAACGCGGTCGCGCCCGTGGGTTTTGCGGTAGATAATGGCAGCTTTACGCCAATAAATCCGATACAAAATATAAGCGCAGGACTGCATACGGCGCGTTTGCTCGATGCGTCGGGCTGCGACTGGCAAGACACGATACGGCTTGCTAATCCGCCGTTACTTACAGTCAGTATTGGGCGCGATACGTCCGTACAGCTCGGCGACAGCCTGCGATTTACGGCTACCGTGACAGGTGCTGCGCCTGCTGCCGCCGTGCAATATGCGTGGTCGTGCGGCGCGGGCGGGAGTCAGCCGACGCTTTGGCTACAAGCCAAAAATAACGAAAAATGCACCGTCACGGTCACGGACGCGAACGGCTGCACCGCTACCGCGACGCGACAAATCAGCATCAAAGACGCAACGGCGGTGTATATACCAACCGCTTTTTCGCCGAACGACGACGGCAACAACGATGATTTTGCGATATATGGCGGCGTGTCGGTCGTGGCAATAAAAGTAGTACGCATTTTTGACCGTTGGGGCGAATTGGTGTATGAAGCCTTCGACCGCGCCCCAAATACCGCGCTATGGAACGGCAATTGGTCGGCGCATAGCAACGTAAACTCGCAAAATACGGATTTGCAAAAAGCAATAATAGATGTGTATGTGTATTACACCGAAATAGAACTGATAGACGGCTCGGTGCGGCGGTTCACGGGCGATGTGACGGTGCTGCGGTAGTACGAACGTGCGACGGGACGCTGTTCCGTCGACATACACACGCCGAAACAGCGTTTCGGCGCACTTCCACCGAAAAAGCGTTTCGGCGCACTTTCACAGTACCATTATACTCTGTATTACTACGACCCGCTCGGCAGCTCCGTAGAAGCGGGCAAGGCGGAGAACCTCAGCCTCGCGCAGATTGGCAACTACGGCAATTGGCGCAGCTACCTGCATACCCTATCGCGCTCCGAAATCACGGCGACGCAGTACGACGCGCCGCTTTCGGCTGCCGTGAGTGCGAAGTTTGGTGCGGACGGGCAGCAAAACCTCCGCAAGCGCGTCGCGTCCGTCTGCGCCTACGCCGACCACATCGCGCAGCAGGCGGGCGACTACCGACACGCCACACATTACAGCTAAATGTATGTTTTAAATTAGTTTATATTATCGGGAACGAAGAAAAATAGTTAAAACGTAGTGAAACGTAGCTTTTAAACTATTTTTTGAGTGTAGATAAAGAATATAAACTAATTTATTTCAGCTTACTACCTGCTCGGCAACGTGCATACCGTGGTGCAAGACTACCCGCACACCGCCGTCGCCGACCGCACCATACAGTACCGCTACGACCTGCATAGCGGCAAGGTGAACGAAGTGCGCTACCAAGCCGACCGCCCCGACCGCTTCACGCACCGCTACGCCTACGACGCGCTCAACCGCCTGCTGCGCGTACAGACGAGCGCGAACGACGTGGTCTGGGAGACCGATGCGGAGTACTTTTAATTCGATGTCGCAAAATAAACAAGGTTATCCGTAAAGCGCAATTTTAAAATAAACGTGCGTAGCAAACGTTTAGCTTTAAAATAAGCGAGGATTATAACCTGTTTATGTGCTGTCAGGTATTACCGACACGGCGCGCTGGCGCGCACCGAAATAGGCACCGACAAGGTGCAGGGATTGGATTATTTTTACACCCTGCAAGGCTTTATAAAAGGCGTGAACGGGAATAGCGATAGCGCGGAACACGACTTCGGCGGCGACGGCAACAGCGACGGCTGCGAACCCGTCGCGACGGGTATCGCCGACGGCGACCTCGCCTACGACTGCTC
>JAYWGJ010000167.1:0-7075 GCA_043778315.1 Saprospiraceae bacterium
TGATTATTTATCTACACTCAAAAAATAGATTAAACCTTCGCAGGCTACGTTTTAACTATTTTTTTTCGTTCCCGATAATCACAACTAATTTAAAACATAGACTCATGAATAAGCATTTATTAGGTATAAAAGACCTCTCCGAAGCCGATATTTATGCTATATTGGAACAAGCGGAGTACTTTAAAGGCGTACTCAATCGGCAGATACGCCGAGTGCCGAGTCTGCGTGATTTCACGATAGCGAATTTGTTTTTTGAGAACTCGACACGCACGCGCACCTCTTTCGAGCTTGCCGAAAAACGCCTTTCTGCCGACACCGTCAATTTTTCTGCCTCCGCTTCCTCTGTCACAAAAGGCGAAACTTTATTAGACACCGTCAATAATATATTGGCGATGAAAATAGATATGGTGGTGATGCGTCACCCTGCGCCTGGTGCGTGCGTTTTTTTGAGTAAACACATCAACGCGAATATCATCAACGCGGGCGACGGCACGCACGAACACCCGACGCAAGCCTTGCTCGACGCGTTCTCGATGCGCGAGCAAATAGGCGACCTTGCAGGCAAAAAAATTGCGATTATTGGCGATACCTTACACTCCCGCGTCGCATTGAGTAATATACTGTGTCTCAATAAGTTAGGTGCGAAAGTGCGCGTCTGCGGTCCGCCTACCTTGATACCAAAACACATCGCCGCGCTCGGCGTAGAAGTGTCTTACGACGTGCGCGAAACCTTAGCGTGGTGCGATGTAGCGAACGTGCTACGCATACAATTGGAGCGACAAGACATTCAGTATTTACCTACGCTCCGCGAATACGCGCAGTTTTTCGGCATCAATAAAGCCTTATTGGATAGCTTAGACAAAAAAATTGTCATCATGCACCCCGGTCCTATCAATCGCGGCGTTGAACTCACGTCCGACGTGGCGGACAGCGAGCATTCCATCATTTTGCAGCAGGTAGAAAACGGCGTTGCGGTGCGTATGGCGGTCATGTATTTGTTGGCAGGAAAGCGGTGAGGTTGGATTAGAATTGTAGGTAATTTTGTTTTTTATTTCAAAAAATAGCTTAACTTTGTGGTGTACGGCGATGGTGCGCGTATGTGAACGGGGTTGGGCTGTAAATTCTCGGGTATAGAAATCCGAAAAAATGAAATCTAATAAAAAAGAAAAAATGAATGAAAAAATAACTCGTCCTCAAAAATTCACAGAATATTTTGGTTTGAAAATTGAGCAAGAGGAGCTTAATTTTTTAGACATTTATGCTCACCAAGATATTGCTCTTTTTTTAGATCCATTTGGAATTTCTGCCATGGAATCAAAATGGTCAAAAGAATGTGAAAATCAAATAGCAACTTACTTTCAATATTTATTAGACAGTATAAAAGTTGGGAATAAACAAACTATAAAGAAACTTCTAGGTGCTTTACATGAAGTAAATGAAGTTGGACTTGGCTACTCTCAAAATGGCACTGCTGGAAGAGGTGTTGGGCTAAAACAAGCGGCAGAAATTCAAGCCGCATTTGAAACAAGTCAAGCCGCTATTTCAGGAGATATAAAAGATATTGCTGATTGTGCTTTACTAATCCCAGGAATAAATAGAGATAAAATATCAGATATAACTTCCAACATTTTAAAAAAACAACTGATTGAATTTACAAAAGAACAATGTGATTTTTATTCTATACCAACTAAAAAAGTTCCAGTACTTGCATTCGATTTTGAGATGCTAAGTTTTAAAAGCTATTTTGATTTTTTACCTGTTGTAAATGGAAATCCAAAAATTCTTTTACCAATACATAGTGTTAGACAAGACCCTGAATTAAGTAAAGATAAGTATTACAGAAATTTTGTGCTTGAATTTCTTAGAGCAGAACACTCACACGCTGGTGACTCATTATCATATGTTTTGAAAAATGGAACAATTAAAGTTAAAATAGCGGATTTAAAGGCAAAATATCCAATAGGAACAGATTTTTTATATGATTTCACCAAGAAAAATCCGAAAATTTTAGAAAAATATAAAGATGAATTAAGAAGAACGGCGTTGAAAGGTGAAAAGACAAATCTTGAAACTAAAAGAAGAGTGCTGACATTAAGTGAAAGAATTGAAATTCTGAAAAAAGTACAACATGGAACGCGTGAAGCAACTAATTTTCATAAAATTACTTTTGACAATTTAATTGAAATTTTTGGCAACCGTCTGTATGACCCAAAAGGAGAGGTAAAAATAAATGATGGAAGAAAAAGAATAGATATCGTTTTTAATAACAATAACAAGGGTTTTTTCCATCAAATAAATAATCTAAATAAAATATACTGTCCAAAAATATTTGTGGAATGTAAAAACTATGGAAAGGAGATAGGAAACCCAGAAATCGACCAACTACAAACAAGATTTAGTAAACAAAGAGGAATGTTTGGAATTCTAATTTGCAGAACAATTGAGAATAAAGAAAAAATGATTAAACGTTGTAAAGATGTTTTACACGATAGAGAAGGATATATAATTGTACTTGAGGATAACGATATTGAAGCTCTTTTAAAATTAAAAGACCAGAATAGTGAAGAAAAAATCGACCAATTTATGAATCAAAAATTAGATGAAATAATTATGTAAAGAGCTAATACGGAACGTTTGCTTTTGTACAAGCGCAATAGGTGTAATCACCATTAACTTTTTGTTCTTCACTGTACTTCTGTTTCGCGCTTAACAAGCAATTTCCCCAAAACTCCACTTCAACTACAATTTTTCATTTGACCATGAATACAATCAAAATCAATGTAAACAAGCAAATGGACGGCTACTCGTTTAGTATCACGCCATCGATTCGTGATTTTATCAAAAAACTTTTTCCGAACGCCCACCCTGCCAATAATATTTTCGTTGGGTACGACACAAAAAGCGATTTTGAGGCTTATGCTGTTAAGCTCGATAGCTATATTTATCCTGCCTTATTGGGTGTGGAGCAGGCAAGCGATTTGAATGAATTGGGCGAAATTCAATTTATTGATACGCAAACTGGAAACATTATACATAAATTAATACCGCGTGACGAAAAAATTTAATCAATATTTAGGTAAGGCGGGACACCTAAATGTGATGTCCGAGTTTTTGATGCTTGGTTGGAATGTTGCGATTCCTAAGGTTGATATTGGAGATGATATCTTTGTTGTTCAAGACGATAATGGTACTTTAAGGCGGGTTCAGGTCAAAACCTCGACTTCAACAGCCCGAAAAGATGGTTTTAGCGGACAATTCAGCGTGTCTGTAAAAAATCTTCGTAACGTTTCTAATATTTTAGTTCACTATATCTTTCTTGTTAGATACAACGATGAATGGACAAAACCTGTTATAATTAGGCAGGACTATTTGCTCGATCATTTTGAAAATAATAAGGTTGGTTCTGAAGCCAAAGGTAATATCACATTTTACTTTTCTTATACCAACGGGAAAGTTGAATGCGCTGGGCAATCGTTCACGAAGTACATCAAAGATTTTACCGACTTTCCAAAAATAGAACACTAAAGAGAAGCAAGCCGCAAAATCTCCCAATTCCATTTTTAATAAAACTAAAAAAAAGCCACTCCCTCCCAACGGAACGAGCGGCTTTTTTTCATAGAATTAACTGTAAATAGCTGAAATAAATTAGTTGTTATTATTTCTCTACACTTGAAAAATAGCTTAAACCTACGCTTTGCTACGTTTTAACTATTTTTCGGCGTTCCCGATAATCACGCCTAATTTAAAACATATACTTATTTCTTAAAAACAATAATTATTTGCTTTCAGCAATTCGGCAGCCAATATGCGGCGCGCCGTTTTCACGTTTTGCGGCGGATATTTCGTAAAACGCTTCACGCCCATCAGCATCATGCGTAGTCCGTCGCCGTCGGCGAACGAAGCGAGCGCGTCGGTTGCCCATTTGTTGATGCGGTCTTGCGCGTCGTGAAACTGCACGTTGAGCATCGCTTGATACACTTCGGCGGCAAACGGCATATTTCCGCTCGCGCTGATTTTTTCTATGCGTAGCAACAACGACTCCGTATTGAATACATCTATGGCAATATCTGCTATATTCATCAAAATCTCCTGCTCTTGTTTGAGGTCGATTTTGCCGTCCATCTGCGATTTTGCTGCCCCGCCCGCTACCATCAAAGTAATTTTTTTGAGGTCGGATAAGGCTTTTCGCTCTGCCGCAAATGGCGTGCTATCGCTGCTGCTGCCAAATGCAGGCGGCGAAGTGAGTTCTTTTTGCACTGCCCAAGCCGGTCCGATTAAGTCCAATTTGCCTTGCATCGCCCGTTTCAAAATCATATCGACCATCAACATACGGTTGATTTCGTTCGTGCCTTCAAAAATACGATTGATGCGCGAATCGCGGTAGTCTCGCGCTGCCGAGTACTCCTCCGAAAACCCGTTGCCGCCGTGTATCTGCACGGTTTCATCTACCACATAGTCCAAAACTTCGGAGCTGTAAACTTTGAGGAGCGCGCACTCTACGGCGTACTCTTCTGCCGCCTCGAGCAAGGCTTGACCGTAAGGCAAACCAGCCGCCAAGCCTTCTTGTCCGCGCAAACGCATCATTTGCGACACGCGATATTGCGCCGACTCCAATACAAAACTGCGCAAGGCTTGCTCGCCCAATTTGTGTTGTATGGCACCGAAAGTGCCAATCGATACCTTAAATTGATGGCGTTCGTTCGCATATTTTACCGCTTTCGCGACGTTATATTTCGCTGCGCCAAGACACAAAATGCCTAATTTGAAACGACCGACGTTCAGTACATTAAAGGCAATTAAATGCCCTTTGCCGATGTCGCCCAACACGTTATCTACGGGAACTTTTACGTTCTCGAAAAATACCTGACGGGTAGAAGAGCCTTTGATGCCCATTTTGTCCTCTTCCGCACCGAGCGTTAAGCCTTCGGAGTCGCGGTCGACGATAAAACCTGTGAATTTTTCGCCATTAATTTTAGCAAAAACGATAAATACGTCGGCAAAGCCAGCGTTCGTAATCCACATTTTTTGTCCTGTGATAAGGTAATGCGTACCGTCTGCGCTGAGGTCGGCGCGTGTTTTTGCGGCTAACGCATCGCTACCGCTCCCAGGTTCGGTGAGGCAATACGACGCTTTGAGCGTCCCCGCGCCTAAGCCAGGCAGGTATTTCAGCTTTTGCGCCTCCGTGCCGTAGTACAAAATCGGCAACATTCCGATACCCGTATGCGCCGCGTAAGACACCGACGGGCTGCCGCTCGAGCCTATTTCTTCCGCCATCAGCGTATTCGTATTAAAATCCATCGCCGAGCCGCCGTAAGCCTCGGGTATGTGCGAGCTGAGCAAACCGAGTTCGCCCATACGCTCTACCAAATGCCGCCCGATGCCGTCTTTTTGCTTCTCTATCTGACTAATATTCGGTCTGATTTCGGTATCGACAAAGTCGCGCACCGCGTCGCGCATCATCACCTGCTCCTCGTCAAACTCTTCGGGGATAAAAACATCTGCCGCCTCCGAGTCTTTTATCAAAAACTCTCCGCCGCGCAAAGCGAGTTTCGCCGCTATTAAAGTATCCATATTATTACGATTTTATTGATTATGAAATTGAATTATTGAAATTAAATTGTTGAAATTAAAATGATTAACTAATGTTGTACGCATCAGTTATTTTGTAATAAAGTTAGGTGCTATTTTCTTTCGATGATGAAAAACAAAGTCGATAGCTTAGGGGTGGGCGACCGACCTATTAGAATTGTCGGCGAAAACGGAGCATAAAAAGGTGATAAACAGCGCACTGTTCGAAGCGCGACCATTTGGGAGCTGCAAGTTTGGGCTGTGTTTCCTTTTTCTGCGAAGAGTAGCCTGACAAGTCTAATAAGTCTTGATTTTTTGGTTCTTTTTTATCAAGAAAAAAGAACAAGAGAAATAAGTAGCCCGTTTGCGTAACATCTGAGTATTATTATAATCGCCTTCCAGCGAAAATTCGCTACAAATATAAATGCAGTTTTTTACATTTACAAACATTATTTTTATTATTTTTGCAACCAAACAACGGATTATTTTGTGATAAAATAAAAATTCGGAATAAATTTACTTTCGCCGCTTCGGTTTGGCATATTATTGTAGTCATACAAATTTTTTTATGGTTTCAAATAATTAAATTTTTATAATATAATAAAAAAAATATAATATTATTGCAATAAATAAATCGATTAGCGTAGTTTTGCACAAAATCAAATCAAATATAATTTTACATACACATATATAGTATGCACAACAAAATACTTTTTTTATTGAGTCTGACGACGATTTTTGTGTCGGCGTGTAGCAACAGCGCGCCTGCCGAAAAGGACGACAACGCGAGCGGCGGCTTGAATTTTGCGGACGAAACGACCCAAAAAATCATCAATGCGATTGACAAACGCGACGCAAAAAGTTTGTACAAACACTTTTATAATACCGAACCGATACTGCGTTTATTGGCGGTAAACGGCATGGCTTCGGTGCAAGATACGAGCAGAGCGAGCGTTGATAGCTTGGCTGCGGTACTCGCAAACGACAAAAACGCACAGGTGCGCGAAGCCGCAGCGTTCGCGCTCGGCATGGGCAACGCGGCAGCCGCCGCTAAACTCACGGCGCGGTTTCAGCCCGAAAAAAACAGCACGGTTCGCGCCGCGATATTGGAGGCGATGGGCAAAGTTGGTACGGCGGAAGCGTTGGCGCAAATAGCGACCGTCAAAACCTACGAAACCAAGGATTCTGCACTCGTGACAGGGCAGGCGCGTTGCATTTTTCGTTTTGCGGGACGCAATATATTGCTGCCTGCGGCGACTAAATTGATGGCGGAAATGGTCACAAATACCGCGTATCCCGAAAAGGCGCGCACGACGGCGGCGTATTTTTTCAATCGCACCAAAAGTATTCCGATGAAAGAATACGAAGATACGCTGTGTAAAACGATTTTGAAAGAGCAAAACGCGAGCGTTCGGGCGTTCATCGCACCTGCTTTGGCGCGCACGCAGACGAAGTTGAGTTTGGAAACCTTAGCCGCTTTATTGCAAAAAGAAACGAATTGGCAGGT
>JAYWGJ010000168.1:0-7012 GCA_043778315.1 Saprospiraceae bacterium
TAGACGCGCTCGTAGAACGCTTCAATACGCCTGCATTTTTCATCGCGAACGACCCTATTTCTATTCCGCATCGGTTTAGCAAGCGGCAAGATATAGAGATTGCGTCGTTTTGGGTGGCGATGCTTTCGTGGGGGCAGCGCGCTACCATTATCAACAAATCGAACGAGCTATTTGCGCTCATGGACGGCGCGCCGCACGACTTCATCACGAACCATACGGAGCGCGAGCGCGAGCGGTTTTTGGCGTTCAAACACCGCACTTTTCAGGCAGATGACACCTTGGGTTTTTTGAGTTTTTTGCAGCAGCACTACCAAAATCACGACACTTTGGAAACCGCTTTCGTGCAACACCTCAGCCCCGACGCGACAGACACAACCGCCGCTCTGATTGGTTTTCACAACTATTTTTTTGCTACGCCCTACGTTTTGGAGCGGACGCGGAAGCACATCAGCACACCTTTGCGCGGGTCGGCGTGCAAGCGGCTGTGTATGTTTTTGCGGTGGATGATGCGGCGCGACGGCTGCGGCGTGGATTTTGGCTTGTGGCAAAATATTTCGCCGGCGCAATTGGTGATTCCGCTCGACGTGCATGTGGAGCGACAAGCACGCCGCTTAGGTTTGCTGCACCGCGAAAAAGCGGATTGGCGCGCCGCACTCGAACTCACCGTTAACCTCCGAAGATTAGACCCGACCGACCCCGTAAAGTACGATTTCGCGCTTTTTGGCTTGGGTATTTTGGCGAAAGAAGTGTTGTAGTTACAATAATCGGCGTGCGGGTTTGAACCCGCACAAAATAGCCTAAATGCGGGTTTGAACCCGCACAAAATAAGCTAAGTGCGGGTTGAAACCCGCACGCCGTTCAAAAACACTACATTTTTTTCAATACGTCCTCCAACTCAAACTCGTCGCCTTCGGTGTAGCCGTCGTGTTCCCAAACGATATTGCCTTTTTTATCTACCACAACCGTATGCGGCACAGATTGAAAATTCATGGCGCGTTTGAGGTCAGAGTTCGCATCTACAAACGCCGAAAACGTCCAACGTTGCCCGTCGATATACGGTTTCACTTTGGAAAAATTGCGCGAGTCGTCGATAGAAACGGCTATTATATTGACATTATATTTTTTTTGCCATTCGGGATATAGCGTTTTTATATTATTCAATTCTTTTTTGCAGGGTCCGCACCACGTTGCCCAAAAGGAAATCACATTGATTTTATCGGGCTGAATTTGCGCGCTAAAATCTACTTTTTTGCCTTCGGGCGTTTGCACTTGCACCGACGGAACTTTATTTTGCGCTGTTGCGGTTGTTGCGCCAAGCAAAAATAATAGTAAAATACTTAGAAAGCATTTTTGCATACAGTAATTTTTTTGATAAATGATAAAAAAAAGTGATATGTTTGTGTGATAATTCCGAACAAAGTTAATCTTTTTTATTTATACAAATCGTTATTTATATGCGCATTGCTTTACAAACTATTAATTTTACAATTCTGTGTCTTTTTACGCCTATTTTCGCTTTTGCGCAAACGAGCGGCGCGGAGCAACCGAAGGGCAAATTTTCGGGTAACGCCCAATTGGTGTACAACTTTTTTCAGCGTGATACGGCTATCGGCGCAGCTAATAATCCCTTGTACGACAAGCACTTATCGGGTGGCGCATCGTGGGTAAACCTCAATTATATACAAGGCAGTTTTGAGGCGGGTGTTCGTTTAGATGCGTTTCAGAACGCCAATATTCACGACCCGACTGTGGCGTACACCGACCAAGGCATCGGTAATATTTACATCAAAAAACAGATAGATAAACTCGGTATCACGGCGGGCAACTTCTACGAGCAGTTTGGTAGCGGAGTCGCGCTGCGCTGCTACGAAGACCGCGCACTCGGCATCGATAACGCGCTATTTGGCTTGCGCGCCAACTATCAGTTGAACGACAAATGGACGGTAAAAGCCGTGGCAGGTGCGCACCGCAACCTCTTCAAATTTTTCGCGCCGACTACCAAAGGCATCAATATCGAGGGCAATATTTCGATAAAAGACTCCGCGAACGGACTCGATATCATCACTTTCGCTCCTGGCGCATCGATAGTGAACCGCACCTTAGACCAAACCACGATGAATACAATTGTGAGCAATATCAATGCCCTGAACCTCGAGCAACGCTTTGTTCCTACCTATAATACCTACATTTTTCAGGCGTATAATACGACGCAATATAAAGGTGTGAATTGGTATTTAGAGTACAACCACAAAACGCACGAGGCGATAAATGACCAAGATGGCAATTTGATTGATAAAGATGGGCGCGTCGTGTTCACGACTCTGGGCTATTCGCGCAAGGGTTTTGGCATCAATGCGCAATACAAACGGACGGAAAATTTTGTGCTGCGTACTTCTCCGAACGAGCGGTTGCTGCGCGGAATGGTGAGTTTTTTGCCGCCGACAACCCGCCAAAATTCGCTGCGTCTGCCTGCACGCTATACCGCCGCCGCACAGGAACTCAGCGAGCAATCGTATCAAATAGATATGATTATTTCGCCTACCGACCACCTTAGTTTTAATACTAATTTCTCTAATATGACCGATATTACAGGTAAAAAAGAGTTTTTTAGGGAGTTTTATCAAGATGTGACTATCAATAAAGATAAAAATGAATGGGTGGCAGGTTTGCAAATTATAGATTATAATATCGACTTTTTTCAGCAAAAACCGAACGCCTCCACCGTGCGTACCTTCACGCCGTTTGTGGAGTACACGCGCCGATTTGACCGCAAACGCTCCCTGCGCTGCGAGCTGCAATACATGGCGACCGACCGCGACAAGCAGCTTTTTCCGTTTCTATTGAAAGACGCGAGCCGCCCAAAAGAAAAGCAGGATTTTGGCGACTGGACGTTCGCGCTGATAGAGTACAATATCGCGCCGCACTGGTCGTTTGCGGTAAGCGACATGTATAATGTACACCCTACACGCGGCGAGGCGCGCCATTATCCGAACGTTTTTATGTCGTACACCGAAAAAACAACGCGGTTTACGGTCGCTTACGCGAAACAAGTGGAAGGCGTGGTTTGTACTGGCGGCGTATGTCGGTTCGAGCCTGCGTTTAGCGGCGTGCGCGTCGGCATGACGACGAGTTGGTAGTTTTTTGTGAAAAACCAAATAAAATATGGTGAATTTTAATCCATAGAAACGCGCATGGCTACTGATAAAATAAAAAAGGTTTTTCAAGGATTTTTGTAGTAAATAATTAATAATTCGTATCTTTGAAAAAAGCGTAATTAAATGATAGATAATAGCATTTACGAAATCTTGCTCGATCTGACCGAAATAGGCTTTTTGTCCGCTTTCAATAAACCATAAAAATTATCAATAAACCATTTAATTTGAGCCAAATAAAAATAAGAAATGGTTTTTAAGTTTGAAAAAGAAACAAGCGGTGTATTATTGCTTTGTTCCCAAAAAGGATTGAAAAATATTTCTCGGATAAAAAGTTCAACTGTGATTTTTCACCAAGGTGTTTTGCCGCTTGTAAACGCGGGCATGTTGATTACGCTCGCTACCTCACCGCTCGACGCATACTAGGTTGTCACTCGTAGGGCGGACACGGACGCGACCCTGCACCTTAAATCTCCTTCGCTTTACGCTAATATTATTGCTTTCTTACTTGAATTCTACCAATGAAAAAAAATATTTTCTTTTTGTTTACCACAATTTTTTTTGTAGCTTGCAGCGGCAAAAACTTAAAGCAGTACGATAATAATTTACTCCAATGCCCCACAAAACCAACTGCGATTTTCGCGCCGACGATGCGAACGGTCACCAAGCACGAATTTCTGCTGACCAAAACGGAAAGCACCGAACGCGTCAAATTTGATGACGGCGGCGCGCTCGAAATAGTGCAATCAGGTTGCGAAAAAGTACAGCAGGAGTTCCGTTTTATTTTGCCGCCCGACCCGCCGTATAGCACGGGTGAGGAATGGGCGCAAGTGGTAGCAGGTCAGTTTCAGAAACTAAGCGGCATCGAGCCGAAATTAATGGGTTTTATGCAATGGGCAGGGCAGATTAACGCACAAAAAGAACGCTTCAAAATAGGCGAGCCGCTACAAATCGGCGGTAAGCAAGTGGTAAAAATCAGTGTGATGCCAAGCAAAGACCTTACTTTACTGACCGTAAATGTGACCGAACCTTAGTAGTTTAAAAAAATACCTATTATGTTTAAGAAAAGATATATTTTATTGTCGCTCCTTTTGCTTGGCGCAATAGCGATGCTAACGATACCTAAATGTCGGTTAGTAAGCCGAATGGTTTGGTATAATTTTGCCGATGTAGGCGACTACCAAATTTTTAACGCCCGCGAGCTAAAAGCGGCAGCTACGCCTTTTCATTTTGCGCAAAGCAAACGCAACTACACGCCGCTACTCGATAGTTTGCATAAGGGTGACTTCTCAAAAGCCGATTTGCCGAAGGGCGACTTCGCCAAATTTTTAGCAGAGAACAGTACTTTGGCTTTTATTATCATCAAAAACGACAGTATTATCTATGAAAAATATTTGAATGATTACGATACGACCTCGATAGTTCCATCGTTTTCGATGGCAAAATCTTACACTTCTACCCTGATTGGTTGCGCGATAGCGGACGGATATATAGGCAGCACCGCCGACGCGGTGACTAAATATCTGCCCGAAATGCAGGCAAACGGCTTCGATAAAGTGACGCTGAATCACGTTTTGCAGATGACTTCGGGCATTGATTACGACGAAAGTTATACCAATCCGTTTGCCGATGCAGCAGAATTTTACTACGGCGAACAGCTCCGCAACAGCACATTAACATTAAAATTAAAAAATAAACCAGGTACCACTTTTGAATATACAAGCGGAAATACCGAAATTTTAGGCTTGATTTTGGAGCGCGTATTGGCTAAAACGCAGCACAAAACCGTTACGAATTACTTGCAAACCAAACTTTGGCAGCCCTTAGGTTGCGAGTTTGACGCGTCGTGGAGCATAGACAATACGGGCGCAGACGGGATCGAAAAAACGTTTTGCTGTATCAATGCGCGAGCGCGAGATTATGCCAAAATGGGCAGTTTATTTTTGCATAAAGGCAATTGGCACGGACAACAATTAGTACCTGCGGCTTGGGTAGAAAATGTCACAAAAATAGACACTACGGCAGGCGGAGATACGGGTTATAGCCATCAATGGTGGATACCGTCGCACGAGCGCGGCGACTTCACGGCTCGGGGTTTGTTGGGTCAATATATCTATGTCAATCCGCACAAAAATGTAGTAATAGTCAGGCTTGGCGCAAATAAAGGCAGCGTAGATTGGTTGCATTGGTTGTCCGATTTCGCAGAAAAATTATAAAAAAATCAGCTTAGTTTATATTTTCATTTTAGAATAAATAAACAAAATTAGCAACCTTTATTTCTTCATTTTATAACACAAGATTACAAAAATGCGTATTTTAGGTACTATTCCAAACGCTCATTGCAGAATACAGGTTTTTCAGAACGACGGGCGTTTTTCTGTGAAGATAGAAAAAGGCTTGCTCGAGCAGTTGTTCAAGCTGCGTGAAAGCTCGATGATTAACTCGTTTGAGGCAGTTCAGAACCTAATCGACGACGCGTTTATACAAAATGTCTTAGCCGTTTTTGAACTCATGCAAACCAATATTGATACCCAAATACTAACCTTTGCTATCAAAATACAAGACGAAAACACTCAGGAGTGGAAAAAAATTATTTAGAATAATTCTAAATAATAATTTTTAATTTTGTTTCAATCCGCCGCGTTGTATATTTGTAAAATAAACAAAATTTAAAATTAAAGGCGATGACCGAACCGAATATAGCAATCGACGATATAACAACCTTTGATGGCAAATCGATAGTTGAACTGTCGCACCAAAAAGGCATTTTATTGGTTTTTTTAAGACAAGTGAATTGCCTATTTTGCCGACAAGCGATGAGCGAGTTAGGCAAAAACCGCGCCGCTATCGAAACGCGTAAGGTGCAGATTATTTTTGTCACGCTAAATAATGCAGCCGATGTAGAGCCGCTATTGCGAAAGTATAATTTGAGCGGGTGCGATTTAGTGATAGACCCTGAGATGCGGTTTTATGCGCGTTTTGGATTGCTCAAAGCCAATAACTCGCAAATAATGGGCTTAACCTCCTGGGTGAAAACAGTGACGGTCGGTATCAATTACGGCTTGCACCGACCGCTCGGCGACGCGTTTCAAATGCCTGGTATTTTTTTGATACAAAACGGCGTTATCATACAAACCTTCCGCCACAAAGACATCTACGACCAGCCCGACTATGTGCAGTTTGCCGCTTGTTGCGACATATAAGCATAAAAAAATGAAAAAGCACCATAAAATACGTCCAATCGGATATATTTTATGGTGCTTTTAATTCGTGTAAAAATAATTTTACAAAAAAATTATTTTTTCTTAGCGGCGGCGCGTTTAGCAGGTGCTTTTTTCACATCTGCGCCTTTCACATCTGCGCCTTTCGCGGGTGCTTTTATTACTTTTGGCGCAACGTCGAACGCTTTTGGGTTTTGGTTCAAAACTATTTTTTTGACCTCCGCCAAACTCAGCGTTTCTGCCACCTCCTCTTTTGGTATCTTATAATTGTCTTTTCCGTGACGGATAAACGGACCCCATCTGCCGTTTTCTATCACCAAATTTTCTTCTGTCCACTGCTGTATATAGCGATTTGCCTCTTTCTCGAGCTTCGCTTCTATCAGTGTCGCGGCTTGCGCTTGCGTAATATTTTCTATGCTGTACGCTTTCGGTATCGATATAAATAAGCTGTTCCATTTTATAAACGGACCGAATCGCCCTACACCTTTCGTAATCGGTTTTTCGTCGAAATGCCCAAACGGAGCGTCTGCGGCATTTTTCGCTTCCACCAACTCCACGGCGCGGTCGTAAGTGACCGAAAGTGCTTCTTCGCCCTTCGGAATAGACGTAAATTTATCGCCGAGCTTCACATACGGACCC
>JAYWGJ010000169.1:0-7009 GCA_043778315.1 Saprospiraceae bacterium
CACAAATACCGCGAGCGGCGCAACCTACACAGTTACACCTACCGCAAACGCGACGACTTATTATGCACAGATAAACGCACCTGCAACCGTGCCTGTCACGCAAAATTTTGCTTACACAGGCGCAGCACAAACCTTTACAGTTCCAACGGGCGTGAATAGCCTGAACGTGACAGCAAAAGGTGCGAAAGGTGGAGACGTGTATAGCTCAGTTGGGGGTTCTGGTGGTACTGTACAAACAACGCTATCCGTAATACCTGGTCAAGTATTAAACCTATATGTAGGCGCTATGAATGGCTATAATGGTGGTGGAAGTGGTAATGCTCCTGGTGGCGGTGCTTCCGATATTCGTACAGGTAGTTTACTTTCTACGCGGATAGTAGTAGCTGGCGGTGGCGGTGGTGCTAACGGCGGTGGTGCAGGTGGCGGCTTAATAGGAGGTGATAATCTTAATTCTGGGAGTGGCGGAGGGTCGCAGTCAGCCGGCGGCACTGGCACATTCCCTGGTTCATTGGGTTTAGGTGGCTCTAACACCTCCAATCCCTTCGGCTCTGGCGGCGGCGGCGGCGGTTATTATGGCGGTGGCGGTAGCGACCTCGGCGGCGGCGGCGGCGGCTCGTCCTACACCGACTCTAACGTATGCAGCAATCCTGTGCATACACAAGGCAACAATACGGGCGATGGCTCTATCGCAATCACCTGGGACGCGCCTCCGTGTGTAAGCACTTTCCGTACTCCCGTTACAGTCAAAAAACAAGAAACAATAGCGATAGCTAACGCGATAGTATGCGCCGATAACAACGGTACAGCAGCACTATCCGCGACAACCTCGCAAGGCAGTACCGTAAACTGGTACAATACCGCGACAGGCGGAACGCCTTTAACAAATGTAGCGAGCGGCGCAAGCTACACCGCTACCGCTACGGCTACCACTACTTTTTACGCAGCAATACAACCTACCGAACAAGAGTTTAACTATACAGGCGCACCGCAAACCTTTACCGTTCCCGCAGGTGTAACAAGCGTGAATGTGGTAGCAAAGGGCGCGAAAGGTACTGTATATGGATCAGGAAATACCCCTCGTGGCGGTACTGTGCAAACAACCCTATCCGTGACTCCTGGACAAGTACTAAATGTATATGTAGGAAATTCAGGCGGCTACAATGGCGGCGGCATCGGCAACGGTGGCGGCAACGGCGGCGGTGCTACTGATATTCGCACAGGTAGCTCACTCGCTACACGGCTCGTAGTAGCTGGCGGCGCTGGTGGAGATTACAACGCCCCATCTGGTGTCGGTGGTGGTTTAATAGCAGGCGACGGAAATCAGGGCGGTGGACAAGATGCTGGCTACGGCGGTTCACAAACGGCTGGTGGTGCTGGTTCTGACCCTGGCACATTAGGTTTAGGAGGCAATAGCGCGAGTAATGGCGGCGGCGGCGGCGGCGGCTACTATGGCGGTGGTGCTGGAAAAAATTACTACGGCGGTGGCGGCGGCTCGTCCTACACCGACCCTACCCTTTGCAGCAACGTCCTACACACACAAGGCAACAATATAGGCGAGGGCTACCTCAAAATATCTTGGGGCAACAGCGATTGCGTCAGCGCGGATAGAGTACCCGTAGTCGTAATACCTGGTTTAAAACCAAGCGTAGCAAACGACACCTTGAATGTATGCGGTACGCAAGCCGTTAATTTGGTGGCAACTACTAGCACAGGCACGATAGACTGGTACGCTACGCCTACGGGCGGCGCACCGCTAACGAACGTAGCGAGCGGCGCACCTTATTCGGTCACACCGACCGCATCAGGTACTTATTATGCACAGATAAATACAAGCGGCACTACGCCGACACCACTTACTACTGCCAATTTTGGCTTTACAGGTGCGCCCGAAACCTTTACCGTTCCCACAGGCGTAACAAGCCTTACGGTAATAGCAAAAGGCGCGCAGGGCGGCGGACTTGGCGGCAGTGTTACCACAAACTTAGCCGTGATACCTGGCGACGTACTCCATATATTCGTCGGAGGTAGTGGCGGTACTCCGAACGGTGGGTATAATGGCGGCGGTAACGGTGGCAACATAAACAGCGTCGGCGGTGGCGGTGGCGGTGCCACCGATATTAGATTTGGTAGCACAACACTCACCGATAGAATAGTGGTAGCTGGCGGCGGCGGCGGTGGAACTACAGGCAATCCTAGCAATAGCGGACTCGGCGGCGGATTAATAGGCGGCTTAGCTCCAAACTATGGCGGCGGCACTGGCGGTACTGCTACTGCAGGCGGTACAGGCGGTGGCGCAACTGGTGGGTCAGGGTACGGTGGCAATGGTAGCTCGGGTGATAACAGCGGCGGCGGCGGCGGCGGCGGCTATTTCGGCGGCGGCGGTGGTATCGGTGACGAATCCTTCAGTGCTGGCGGCGGCGGCGGCTCGTCCTACACCGACCCGACTCGTTGCAGCAACGTAGTACACACGCAAGGCGACAATGCAGGCAACGGCTCTTTGTTATTAGTATGGGGGACTTGCGTCAATACCGCACGGACTCCCGTAACGGTAAACGTGAACTCCGCTACGGCGACGCTCACGCCAAACCCTACCTGCCTCGGCGCGCCGCTCACGGCAACCCTCGGCACAGGCGGCGGTACTATCACCGATATTGCTTGGCTCAATAGCAGCAATGCGCGCGTAGATGCGCCCGCTACCTATACCCCTGCGTTTTTCGCAGACAAGTATATGGCGGGTGGTGTACAACAATCTTTAAACTATGTCATAGATATTATCACAGATGCGCAAGGCAATGTTTATGTTGCAAATATCCAAAATATAGTAAAATATCCACCAAATAGCACACCTGCAACTATCGGTGTAGTCGTAGCAGGAACGGACGCAGCTGGCTCGGCTACTAATCAATTAAATAGTGCATCAGCTATCGCGTTTGATTCTCAAGGTAATTTATATGTAAGCGATGCCAATAACAATCGTATTCAAAAATTCCCCGTAGGCAGTACCGAGGGTACGAATGCCGTGACCGTAGCAGGCGGTAACGGATATGGTAGTGCGGCGAATCAACTTGAGGGTCCGGCGGGTATCTTTATAGATGCGAATGATAATTTGTATGTGACGGATTATAGAAATCACCGTGTCCAAAAATTCCCCGCAGGTAGCACTTCGGCTACAAACGGCGTAACGGTAGCAGGCGGCAATGGACAGGGAATCGCTGCTAATCAACTAAATAAGCCCTTCGGCATAACACTAGATGCGACTGGAAATATGTATATAGCGGACTATGGCAATCACCGTATCCAAAAATTCCCCGCGAATAGTACATCAGGAACAAACGGCGTAACGATCGCAGGCGGTAGTGGCTATGGCTCTGCATTAAATCAACTTGATTCTCCTGCTGATGTATTAGTAACAGCTGATGGCAGTATTTTCGTAATGGACGAAGCTAACAATCGCGTACTCCGTTTCCCTGCTAATAGTACTTCGGCTACAAATGGGACTATCGTAGCAGGTACGGGTACAGAGGGTAACGCAGTAAATCAGCTCAGCTACGCTGAAGGACTAACCATCGCACAAAACGGCACTATATATGTATCGGACGGTGCTAACGGCCGTATTCAGAAATACACACCAAATCCGAATATCACCTACACCCCTACCGTGGTAGGCGACTACACGGCAACTATCGTCACCTCGGCGGGTTGTACCATTACCACAGCACCCGCTACCGTAAACGACTGTACCGATATAGTTTATAGCGGCACAGCAGCCTGCCAAACTTACTCGGTAGGCAATGTAAGCGGCAATCAATGGTTCGATATTTATGGTGCAACAGGTATTATATGTAGTATCAATCCGAACGGCGAAAACCTCGGTACGGTCACAGTAACGACTACCGACCCGACCGGCGTGATATTGAGCGGCAGCGGCACGTTTGTAGGGCGCGATGTAGATATTCAAAGTAGTTTTTACGAAAGCGGTTTGACTATCCCAACGGCGTACAGCCTGCGTTTATACTATTACGATACCGAACTCACGACCTATCAACAGGCGATTGGCGCGACGAGCTTAACGCCTGCTTCGCTCAACGTAGTATGGGCGAGCGGCGGCGCGGGTTGCGGATTAGCAACTTATGCCTTGTCGGCAACCCAAAACGGCGTAATTGATAAAGCGATAGTAGCAGAAGCAGAATACGGCGTATCGAATAACGGTTTCTATTTGGGCGTAAGCCTCGACCACTTCACTATTTTTGCCGCAACTGCAAGCAGCACGCCGCTACCTGTCAAGCTACTTTCGTTCTCGGGTAAAACCGTCGATAAAACGAACGTACTCACCTGGGCAACCGCAACCGAGCAAAACAACTCGGGCTTTGAGGTGCAGCGCAGCACCGACGGCACGTCGTTTAGCAAAATCGGATTTGTGCGCGGCGCAGGCAACAGCACTACGCAAAAAGACTACACGTTTACGGATAATCGCGTTATTGCCAATCGCACCACCTACTACCGCCTAAAACAAATCGATTTGGATAATCAGTTTGAGTATTCCAATACGATTAGTTTGGGTGCGCGTACCGCGACGACGCTCGCTATCTACCCGAACCCGAGTACAGGTGTATTCACCCTCGACGGGCAGGGCTGGAGCGGTCAGACCGCAGTAACGGTAACGAACAGTTTGGGACAAAATTACCAAATCGCAATCGCAAACAATCAAATCGACCTCACCGACCTCGCCTCGGGCGTGTACTTCTTGCAGGTACTCAACGACGGCGAACCGCAGGTCATTAAATTGGTGAAATTGTAGTATAATGTATAATTATTTGGAGAAATTATTGCCCTAATTATTTTCAAGGCGCGTCTATCGGCAACGGTAGGCGCGCTTTTTTTGGGTTGGGAGAGCGGTAATTTATTCCGCTCAAGACATATTCTTTTTAATTTTTTAAAATAATCAATAAAATTTATGACAAAGTCTAATCAATCCATCGTTGATAGCATTCAACAAGAAAACGCGGCGGCTCGCCAAGCCTTTATTATCCAGTCTTTTACCGACAATTACGCCGCGCTTATCGCTAACGACCCTGCGGCGTGGTGCGGCAAATTTCGCAAAATGGCAGAGTCGCCGTTCGCTTTTTACCGTGGCTCGGCGGGTCTGTTTTATGCAGATGTGAGCCGCGACACCGACCCGTTTCTGAACGAGCAGACGAGCCGCGTGTGGATACAAGGCGACTTGCACGCCCAAAATTTTGGTACTTATATGAACGGTGCGGGTACGCTTGTTTTTGATGTAAATGACTTCGACGAGGCGACGCTCGCCCCTTTCACCTGGGACCTCAAACGCTTTTGCGCTAGTCTTGCCCTAATCGGCTACCAAAAAGCCATGTCCGATACCGAAATCAGGGAAATAGTACGAATGGCAGCGCAAAGCTACACCCGACAAATTGCGCGGTTCGAGGCAGGTGAAGACCGCGATTTCGCGCTTACGCTCGCTAATACCGAAGGCACAGTAAAGGCTATTTTGCAACAAGCGCGCACACTCACGCGGGTCGGTATGCTCGACAACGAAACCGAAATCGTCGAGGGCGACCGTCGCCTCAAAGACAACCGCAACTTTATACAACTCTCCGATGCGGACAAACTAAAAGTGGAGGCTGCTATGTCGGAGTATTTCCAAAGTATCCCGACCAAGAAAAAACGCGCCAAAATCAACTACCAAATCAAATCTATTGCCCGCCGAAAAGGCTTAGGTATCGGTTCGGCTGGGCTGCTGATTTTGAGTATTTTGCTCGAGGGCGAAACCGAAGCCTTAGAAAACGACATCTTGATTTCGATGAAACACGCGCAACCTTCCGCAGCAGCACGCTACGTCAAGGACGCAAAAGCAGCCGCGTACTTCAAAAATGAGGGCGAACGCACCGCTATCTCGCAACGCGCCTTGCAAGCACACGCCGACCCGTTTTTGGGTCACGCGACCTACGACGGCAAAGGTATGTTCGTCACCGAAGTATCGCCTTACACCGCCGACCTCGAGTGGGACGACCTCAACGATATGGACGATATACTCCAAGTTGTGGAAAGTCTCGGGCGGTGCGTTGCCAAAATACACTGCGTCTCTGACGACGATAGCGACCAAACCCTAATCGCTTATTCTACCGAAAAAGCAATACACAACATACTCGATGGCAGAGAAGCCGACTTTGTAGCCTACATCACCGATTTCGGTGTACAATACGCCGAATGCGTCCGCAACGACCACCGTTTGTTTGTCGATGCGTTCAGAAACAAGCAAATCACGGGCATTTAAGTGACAAATCTATGTTTTAGATTAGGCGTGATTATCGGGCGCGAATAAAAATAGCACAACCGCCAAATGAAGAACAGGAGAAAGCTAGGGCAGAGCTGTTCAGTTGTCGGATAGCAAGGTTTATGTATCCCGCCTTTGTAAGGCGGACGCAACAAAAAATCCATTGAAACCGCAAAAATCGGACTCGTTTTAGTTCCGCCTTACAAAGGCGGGATAAGTATATCATAAACCCTTGCCGATAACTGACCACCTCTGCCCTATTTAGGGTTGCTTTATCCTCTCCTGTTCACTGTCTTTATTGACGTAGCCAACTAATGTATAATTCCGTTATTTATACTATTTCAGATTTGTAAGTATTTTTTACAAAACTAATACCTTTTTAGCTTCAAAAGCGCGTCTATCGGCAACGGTAGGGGCGCTATTTTTTTGGTGAAAACAAGCAAATAGTTGATAATTTAAAATATAATTTGGTTTTATTCATAATAAATGTTAATATAGTATGTATAATACAATTATCTAAATATAAAATTTGTCTATATATTTGTCTATATAAAAAATTAGATTATCGTTTTTTTTTGCTATACTTTTGCACTTACAATCATGATTAATGATTTTTAACTGTGCCTACCTAAAAAAGGTTGACGAAAAGTGAAGGTTAAAACTGTAATTTTAATTGATAATCATCGTTATTTGTGACATTATTTTCAGTGGTGG
>JAYWGJ010000170.1:0-6968 GCA_043778315.1 Saprospiraceae bacterium
AGCAAAACCTTTTACTTCGATACAAACTTTCGGGTTTTTAGCCATTACGGTTGCTACATTTTTCAAGTCAGAATAGAACTCTGATTTGATGCAATAGCTGTCGTTATTGAAGTGTACCGAAGGTAAGAACCAGCTACCGCTGCTACCGCAGAGTTCGCAGTTAAACCATTTTGGCATACCCGACCCTACACCGTCTGCATCAACAGGCAAACCAGGCGCGGTAAACGGCTCTTTATCAAGATGATCTTTCACGCCATCACCGTCGCTATCTAAAGTACGACCTTGTGTATCAACTGGTGCATTAGCAACAGTATCAGGCTCTTTGTCGAACATATTAGGTACGCCATCTTTATCGTCGTCTTTAAGCATAGACTCAGGATCGTGAGCGGTGCTGCGTTGAATCTGTGCGTAAGGTCGGTCAAGCGGGTTTCTCCACCATAGTGGCTCAACACTCTTTTTGAAGCTACCTAAGTTAAAGTTTAAACGAAGGTTAGTGTAATGAATCGCGTCTTTATTCTGCGTAAAGTCACCCTGCTCTGTCCAGCGATAACCATCTAAAAGGTCATCATCTGAATAAGTTGCTTGATGCTCCAAAGCGATAGATACGCGGTTACTCACCCGGTAAGCAATACCTGCACCAATATTAACTAAAGGATTAACTTTGTATGAGCGACTACCTGCGCCTGTACCACTTTTATTAGACTCGCTTAGGAAATCCCACAAAGAAGCATTGTCATCACCGGCAGTCTCGTAAGTACCATCCAACTGGCTTTTGATTTTCTCCCGAATCTCATCGTAAGCTGCCTTATTGTTACCTTTATCCGCAAGGATTTGAGCAAATTTAGTTTGGTCGTACAATTTACCGTCGCTGTTCAATGCGTCGTGACGTGTGCCATACGACTGCATACCTAAACCAGCGAGTGCATAAAAGTCCCACTTATTGCGTTGTTGGTGAAAGTTGATATTATTCAAACTTACCAACGCTTGTAGAGAAACCTCGGCATACTCACAACGATAGTTGTAATAGAATGGCAAGCCTGAGCCGCGACGAGTAGCAGATGCCCCTGTTGCACCCGGATACTTTTCGTCCCAACCGTAGCCACCTGCACTCGCGTCACTAACACTACTGTTAGTGATGCCCGATGCTGCTGCCGAAGGTAAATTTGCAGTAGCACCTAATGCTGGATTCATACCCACACTTCTTTGGCTAGGCAAATAATTTAACCCAAACGCACGACCCGCGATTAGGTTTCCTCTAAGTGAAACCGCGTAGCCAAGTGCTTTGCGAATAGATAAACCGACAGCATAACCTGGCTGTGGATTAACGTCACCTGCTATTTGCAGGTAACCTGCATGAACGCCTAACTCCCACATATTGCGGGGTTTAGCAGGAAATTTTGAGGTACCGTTGAGGTACGATTTTTGTGCTTCTGGGTTTTTATAAACCCCGAGTGAATCCTGCGCCTGCAAGACGGTTGCGATACCAGCACTTAACACAATTGAAAGGGCAAAGTTAAGCTTCATAGTAAATACCATTTAGTTTAAAAATAAAATGAAGAAATAAACGAGTTAAAAAATTAAAAATTTGTTATATTATATACAACTGATTCCAACATTTAATCGTCTTTATATTAGAACGGGGGTGATAAGCCAAGTTTATATAATAAAACGCAATGTATTTAATGGTACTATACTGTAAAAACAGTATAATATTTCAATCAGTCTAAACATTCAGGTTGGTCAAGTATAATATCATATCTTTATTTAAGTACAAAGGTACGATTTAATTTTGTATTTACATTTTTATTTTACTTTTTTTTGAAAAAAAACATAAAAAACTGACAAATGTAAAATATTAGTAATCTTTAATGTGCTAATTATCAATGTAATATTGATAAATTAAAATACAAAAAATTGTTTAAAAAAAATTAAAATTAGTAGTCAAACTCTAACCGCTGGCACGGAAAATTGAATAAACAATCTGTTTTTATAATTTCTGCCACCTCTTTTGGTAGCATATTCTCCCAGCCTTCTTCGTCGCTACGCAACATTTTGAGTACCTCGCGCGAGTAAATATTTAAGGTATTTACGTCGTATGTATCGAGGTCTTCTATATGTTTGGCTTCTAATAAATAACGGTATAAAAATTTGATGCCTTCGGGTATTGGTAAATTTTTGCAGGTCATCAGGTCTGCTGTTCCTTCCTGCTGCGCAGGATAAACGTACATTTTCACGTTGCTATTAAATAGGTCGCCGAAAGCGGTCAGTAAACTTCCGTTTTCGTTTAGCTCAAAAGTTGTATTGATAAGGTGTAATAGTGGACGTGCGCCGACTACCAAACCGATTTTTTGTATTTTATAATCTGCAAAATACTGCACTAATTTATGGTGTTGCTCGCAGTTTGTAATCAAAACGGGCTGATTGATGGCGCAAAGCAGCTTTGCCCTATCCAAAAAATCCGCTTCGTCTATTTCGCCGTCTTCTTTTAGATTGTCTAAGGTGATTTCGGCAAACCGCGTAATTTTACTCGTGTCGGCTACCGTCGCGTTAAACTGCTTGGAAGCGGAGGCGAGCATATCTGTATTGACGTAAGTGACGGGGCGATAACTGCCGCGCACTATTAACAGATTATGTTTGTGTAATACTTCTGAGGGGTGAACGTTCGCGCCGTTTTTGTCAAACATCGCGACGTTGGTCAAGCCATATTTCACCAATTTCAAACTTACCAACCGATTATCCAAACCTGCAAAGCTGCTACCCGTAATTTGTAGCATATCTATCTGTATCCTATCGCGTAAACCGTCGGTGAGCGACTGTATATATTTGTCTATGTCATTATGATAGCGGTAGCTTGCGTAGAGCAGATTAACGCCCAATATACCCACTGCTTTTTGTTGCAAACCGGTGTCATTATCCAACATCTTAACGTGCAAAATAACGTCGTTTGGCTCGTCTTGTAGTGGGTCTAACTGGAATCGTAAGCCTATCCAGCCGTGTCCGACGTTCGTTTTATGAAAATTGATAGCGGAAATAGTATCAGCGAAAGCAAAAAAGCAAGTGCTTGGTCGCTCGTTGCGCAACCGCTCTTTCATCAAATCGTATTCATGTCCCAACATTTTATGGAGGCGCGACTGACATACATACCTTCCGTGCGGCTCTGCGCCGTATATTTCGTCCGAAAACTTTTTATCGAACGCTGACATTGTTTTGGCGATAGTTCCTGCGGCTGCGCCTGCTCTAAAAAAGTGACGCGCTACTTCTTGTCCCGCGCCTATCTCTGCGAAAGTACCGTAAATACTCGCGTCCAAATTGATTTCTAAGGCTTTCTGATTGGTCTCTATAATTTGCATTGCCAATATAAAAATTATTATAATAAATAAAATTTGCAACTAATTGGCAAAGGTAATCAAAAAAATAACATATTAAAAATAAAAATAGTATTTATTGTTTTTTATAATATAATACAACTACTTTTCTTGTTCCAAAATCTTAATATCGCGCAGCAAATCGTCCATTTTTTCGGTTTTCAGCCCGTTATAATAGCCTCTGATACACCTATTTTTATCTATTAACATTACGTTGCCGCTGTGTGTAAAACCACCTGCAGCGTTTTCGTCTTGCTGTGCTGCCACCAAATACTGACCCGCCATTTCGTATATTTTATCTTTATCACCCGTAAGGAATTTCCATTTTTTGGTGTCGATGTGTAGCCTATCTGCAAAGTTACGCAGTACGACTATACTATCGTGTTTGGGGTCTATGGTATGCGATAAAATGATAATATCGGGGCCAGTTTTTATTTGCTCATATACTTTGAGCATATTTTTTTTGACTTTCGGGCAGATGGTCGGACATGATGTAAAAAAGAAATCTACTAAGTAAATTTTGCCCTGTACGTCAGCTTGCGTAAACGGCTTTCCGTCTTGGTCTATAAACGCAAAATCGGGTATCCGATGCGATATAGAGTCTATTTTTTTCTGTCCGTTTACTATGTATGTAATTGTATCTTTATCGCCTAATTTTGGTAATACTTTGGTATTATTTGCAGTATTATCGCAGGCGCAAAATAAAGTTGCTATTAAAATAAAAAATAAAATTATTTTGTTTTGTGACATTTTTTTTCTATAATTATTAAACAAAGGTAAGGCAATATTTTGAATTGAATTGTAAAATTAATATTAACAAATTGTAAAATCTTGAATTGTAAGTATTTACAACTATTTTCTTTATAAAACCTTCTGCAAATTGATTAAAAATATACTTATTTAATGCAATTAGTGACAGTGTTAAACATGAATAATTTAAAATAAGCACTTATTTTTTTGTGTATTTTGCTACCGTTTCTTTGCCCTCGGTTAAGGCTTTCTTGAATTTTATTTGCATAGTCAACACTATCTCTTTTTGGGCGGCGAGGTAGTTTAAGGCGGCTTGCTCGGTCACCCCGTTATCGTCGGGGTCTTTCCATTGTGCCATCCAGTTTGTCATCGCGTCGTCGGCGCGAACGAGCGCAAAACTTACACTGTCCATATACGATTTTTCACTATTTGATAGTTTTGGAAGGGTATTTTTTAGTTCCACCACCTGCTTTTTGAGGGCATACAAACTATCCATTTTGGGCATCAAAACATCATGTACGCGCAAAATCTCGCGTTTTTCGTTATCTATTTGTGCTGTGTAGTTCTTGCAAGCGTTAAAAAGTAGTATTGATACTATTATGAATATAATTTTTTTGAGCATTTTTTATTTTGTTTTTATAATTAAATTTGTACCACTTCGTCGGTACGCACCACCGAAATATTTTTATCCATCGTTTTCAGGGTTTCGATGAGGTGATTGAGCTGCTCGATATTATAGACCGTCACGCTGATTTGTCCTTCATAATAGCCCTCGTCGCCTCTGATAGATATGGAACGAATGTCAATATTGAGGCGGTTTGTGATGATATTAGATAGGTCTTGCAGAATGCCGACTTTGTCTGCGCCGCGCACCTCGAGCTTCGCGACGAACGCCTCGCGCGCACCCGAAACCCACTCCGATTTGTATATTCTGTGACTATGATTAGCGAATAAATGCGTTGCGTTTTTGCAATCCATGCGGTGTATGCGCATACCGTTCGCGCTCATGTACGCAAAAACCTCGTCGCCCGCAAGCGGGTTGCAGCAGGTTGCGTACTGAAACGAATAATCTGACGCGGGTTGCCCTGCTACTATTAACATTTTTCGCTCCGATTTTGTTTCTAACACAAATGGCTCGACGCTTGCGTGTGTGCGCACTTCCTTTTCGGGCGACACTAATTTGCTGCCCTCGATGCGCAGTTCTTTGAGTTGCGAGAGGTCGAACCGACCCATCGTTATATCATAAAATAAATCCGTTCTGTTATTGTATTTGAAATACTTAACCAAAAATTCGTAGTTGTCGTCGAGTGCTACTTTTAGGTGTTTTAGTTTGCGGTCGAGTTGCTCTTTACCGAGTTCGCCCGTTTTGCGTTTTTCCTCGCGTAAGGCTTGTCGTATCTTGCTCCGCGAACGGTTCGTGACCACCCATTTGAGCCATTGCTCGGTCGGTTTTTGCTGCGGCGCGGTGTGTATGCTCACTACGTCGCCGTTCGCGAGCGTGTGCGCGAACGACACCAATTTGTCGTTCACTTTCACCGCCTGACAACGGCAGCCGAGTTCAGTATGTATCTCAAATGCGAAATCGAGGGCGGTTGCGCCCATCGGCAGCGTGCGCATTTCGCCTTTCGGCGTATAAACGAAGACCTCTTCTTGTAGCAAATCCTCTTGCAGTTTGTCGATGAGTTCGAGTGCCGAGCCGCTTGTATCCGATAGTGCGCCGCGTATTTTGCTTAACCAATCGTCATACACTTTATCGCTCTTCAAACCCTTGTATCGCCAGTGCGCGGCGAAGCCTTTTTCGGCTATTTCGTCCATACGCTCCGAACGGATTTGCACCTCCACGAAGCGGTTGTCTGGACCGACAACCGTCGTATGCAGCGACTCGTAGCCGTTGCTTTTCGGCACTGCAATCCAGTCTTTTAGCCGCTCCGCGATAGGCGTAAACTGCGATGTGATAGCGGCGTACACTATCCAACAAGCTCTGCCTTCTTGCGCCAAAGGCACATCAAGCACAACTCGAATGGCAAAAATATCGTAAATTTCCTCAAAACTCACATCTTTTGCCTCTATTTTGCTCCAAATAGACGAAATCGCTTTGGAGCGACCGAAGATACGAAATGGTATATTTTCGCCCGACAAGCGGTCTTGTAGCAGGTCGATAAACTTATTGATAAACTCGGCGCGTTGTGTTTCGCTTGCCGCTAATTTGTCGTGTACAAATTTGTAATCGTCGGGCTGCGTGACTTTCATACAAAGGTCTTGCAGCTCCATTTTTATATTGTACAACCCCAAGCGGTGCGCCAACGGCGCGTACAAATACATGGTTTCGGAGGCGATTTTTTTCTGCTTGTCGGGTTTCATAAACTCGATAGTTCGCATATTATGCAAACGGTCGGCGAGTTTTATCAGCACGACGCGCACGTCGGTGAGCAGCGTTTGTATTACCTTTTTGAAATTTTCTGCCTGCGGACTTTTATCGGTGATGTCTTTCTCTAACTTCGTCAATCCGTCGACGATAAGCGCGACGGACGCGCCTTTTTCGCCGAACATTTTGCGAATGTCGGCGAGCGGAATCTCGGTGTCTTCCACCACGTCGTGCAGCAGCGCACATATAATAGAGGTTGCGCCCAAGCCAATCTCGACCGCACAAATCCGCGCGACCTCAATCGGGTGCAATATGTACGGCTCGCCGTTTTTTCGGCGTTGCCCGTTGTGCGCCTCTACCGCGAGTTCGAACGCCTGATTGATGTACGCTAAATCGGTTTCGGACAACGGTATTTTCATTGCGCCAAGCAGATTAGTATAGGCTTGCCTAATAGGTTCGTGGTCGGCGGCAGGGATATTTGTAGAAAA
>JAYWGJ010000171.1:0-6941 GCA_043778315.1 Saprospiraceae bacterium
ACTGCGTTAGATTTGCTTCGCCAGTTCGCTTCGCTCGGGTTTCGTTACGATGCACAGCATCGCGCCTCAAATCTGCCTTGTTTTGACTCAAAATTCTGCATGACAATATTCAGTCCTTTATTTTCTCTTCATTCCTAAACACAAAAAAAATCCTTTTTTATCAACCACCAAAACTATTTGATAAAATATTTTGTTCCTAAAAGTAAACATCGTAATATTGCAATCAAATAATAAAAAAGAAAAATGGGCGCGACAAAAACAGAGCATTTTACCGACACACAAAACCAGATAGCGACACTTGCCAAAGCGTTAGGACACCCTGCCAGAGTAGCGATTTTGGACTATCTGCTCACGGTAGATACTTGCATTTGCGGCGACATCGTGAACGAATTGCCGTTGGCGCAGCCCACTATTTCGCAACATTTGCGAGAACTCAAAAACGCAGGACTCATAAAAGGCAATGTAGAGGGCAATTCTATTTGCTACTGCATAGACGAAACGGTATTGGAAATTATGAAAAAATATTTGACCAATATTTCCATCAAAATTGAAAATAAAAAGACAAGTTGTTGTTAAAAATGGATTGAAAAAAATCAAAAAAATTAATCATAAAAAATCAAAAAAAATGAAAATTTCAACCATCAAAACCCACCTTGCTACCGCCGAAGCGGTGAGTTTTCAACTGCCGACGGGCGACTTCGTACCTGCGCATTTTCACGTCACGGAGGTAGGCGTAGTGACGCGGCACTTCATCGATTGCGGCGGCACCGAACGGCTCGAGAAAGTAGCGAACTTTCAGCTTTGGAACGCCGACGACACCGACCACCGCTTGCAGCCCCAGAAACTCTTAAATATCATTTCGTTGGCGGAGCAAAAACTCGGCATCGGCGATTTTGAGATAGAGGTGGAGTACCAAACCGAAACTATCGGGAAGTACAACCTGGCTTTCAGCAACAATAATTTCGTGTTGGTAGCTAAGCAGACCGACTGCTTAGCAAAAGAAAACTGCGGCATTCCGACCGAAAAACCAAAGATGAATCTGCTAAACCTCGCACCTCAAACCGCTTGTTGCACACCGAACGGTGGCTGTTGTTAATTGAATAAACGATATTATTAACTGATGAAAGCATTTTTTATAAAATACAAAAAACCGATAATCATCACGGTTTCTATTACCATTTTGCAACTTATTTTTGGTTTCGATGCCAAATTTTGCATCATAAATATTATATGGTTGTTCGTGTAAATTTAAAATGGAAAAATGAAAAATATATTAGTACTTTGCACGGGCAACAGTTGCAGAAGCCAAATGGCGGAGGGTTATTTGCAGTATTTTGCAGGTGACAAAGCGGCGGTTTATAGCGCAGGAATAGAAACGCACGGCGTAAACCCGAGCGCGATAGCTGCGATGCAGGAAGACGGAATTGATATTTCGCACCACACGTCAAATCATATTGACGCGTATAAAGACATCGATTTTAATTTTGTAATCACGGTTTGTGATAACGCCAAAGAGCGTTGTCCGTTCTTCCCTACGAACGCCAAAAAGCTGCACCACAACTTCCCCGACCCTGCCAAAGCGACGGGAACGGAAGCAGAGGTTTGGGCACAATTCCGCGAAGTCAGGCAAATGATAAAAGTGTATTCGGAGCGATTTGTAGCGGATAATTTAGGTGATTAATGGTTAGAAAAGAATCGCAGTATTATAGTTATTCATTATATTTTTAACATAAAAAATTCATTATCAGCATATTAGAAGTATATAAAACAATAATAATTTCACAATAAAAAATTTCAACCCCCATGAAAAATTTTATTTTCGCTTTATTAGCGTGCGTTATCAGCACAACCGCTTGCAAAACGCAGCCCTCAAACTTCGCAGACGGCAAATATACCGATGCCGAAAAATTGGAAATTGCGCGGCTCGTCGCCGCCAATTTCGGCGGCTACAAAGAAGTCGTCGAGTTCACCGAAGGCAAAGCCGTAGTGTATCGCAACGACTCGGTCGGTTTTATTGACCAAAAAGGTAAGCTGACAATGCTGCCCGAACTCAGACAATTGCAGTCGTTCAAAAACGGCTTGGCGGCTGCCGAAACCCGCAAGGAAATCCCGTGCTATGTGGACGCGACGGGTAAAATCGTTAAAATGTTTCCGAAGTATCAAGCCGTTTATACGTTCGAGGACCCCGAAAATACCGTTTTTTTTAGTAAAAACGGCAATTTTGGCTTGATAGACAAACAGTTTAAAGAAGTAATTCCTGCCAAATACAACCAAACTGCTTTTTTTGCAAACGGTCTTTTTATCGTAGAGACAAAGGATAAATGGGGCGCGGTGGACAAAACGGACAAAACGGTTATTCCGTTTCAGTTCGGTTCATTAGGCTATTTAGAGGAAGGCGGCTATATGCAAGCCACAAAAAAATCGGGTAACGGCTTTATCGACCGAACAGGTAAAGAGGTAGTTCCGTGTACTTTTTATAATATGTTTCCGTTTTCCGAAAACCTCGCGCACTACCTCAATAAGCAAGAAGATGGTAAATATGGTGTCATCAATCGCAAAGGCGAGATAATAGTGCAGCCGCAATACGACGGCATCGAAGATTTCAAAAACGGCATGGCGGTCGTGAGCAAAACAACGGGCGAACAAACGAAATACGGTTATATCGACAACACGGGCAAAGCCGTTATTCCTATTCAATATGAAACCGCACAAAACTTTTCGCCCGAAGGCTTTGCCTTAGTGGGCAATAGCGAAACATTAATGTTTATTGATAAAAAAGGACAGAAAGCAGCATTGCCTAAACTTGATGCTTTGCTCAATTTCAAACCCACTTCATTCAATAATGGTTTTGCAAAAATATTGCTTGAAAGCGGCGAAGCCGTGTATCTTGACCGAATGGGTAACTTGATTTCAACAACAGATTTATTGCGCTTACGCGACGAGTTTTTTAAATAAACGATAGTATTAATTTTTGGTTCTTTAAGAATTTTTGTGGGCGCAGCGCAACGGTGTGCGGGTTTTAACCCGCACCTAGCTAATTTTGTGCGGGTTAAAACCCACACGCCGATAAAATCCACAAAAACTTTTAAAGAATCAATTTAATTAAAGTATGGCATATTTTTATAAAATAGACTTGCTGCAACTGTTTACTTAGGTCTTTTATGATATAAATGGTATTATTTTGTTTATTAAATAGCTGCTTTTTTTAATAATACAGCTATTCCGACACCTAAACCTGAATGTGTGATAGCTAAACCGTAGGTTGCGGTAGTAGATTGATGCAATTGATGCGCCAAACTAACTACCAAACGCATCGAACCCATCGCCATAGGGTTGCCCACGGCTATACTTCCACCTAAAATATTCACTTTTTGAGCGTCAGCGTTCAAATAATCAATACAAGCAATCGCTTGCGCAGCAAAAGCCTCATTGAGTTCTATAATATCAATATCATTGATACTCAAATCCGCTTGCGCCAATAGTTTTTTGGCTGCTATCGCACCCGAAATGCCCATTTCGTTAGGCGAAGTAGCCGCTATCGCATAGGCTACAACCTCTACCAAAGGTTGTAGCTTGTGTTTTTTTATAAAACGCTCCGATACCACTGCGCAAGCCGCTACACCGTCGTTTAGGCTCGAGCTATTCGCTAAGGTGACAGAGCCATCGGTAGCGTAGGGGCTTTTTAAAGCTGCCATTACGTCTATATTTAATAGTCGAGGCTGTTCGTCAGTATCAAAAATATGCTTATTTGGTAGTGTTATAGGTACTATTTCTTGTTGCAATAAGTTATTTTTAGCTGCAAATGCATACTTTTGCTGTGATTGCAAGGCGTATTTGTCTTGCGCCTTTCGGCTAATATTAAATTGTAAAGCCAATAGCTCCGCAGTTTGTCCCATCGATAGCGCATCGGTCTCCTTAAAAAAAGGATTCGTAAATCGCCAGCCTATCATAGAGTCGTGTCGCTCTGCTTCATTCGTCCGCGACACCACATAAGGGCTGCGGCTCATACTTTCTACTCCGCCAGCCATATATATATCGCTTTCGCCGAGCCGCACGGCTCGCGCCGTTTGTATCAACGCCTCTATTCCAGACGCGCATAGTCTATTGACGGTCACGGCAGGCGTATTTTTGTCTAATTGTGACAACAAAACAGCCATACGCGCCACGTTTCGACTGTCTTCTCCTGCCTGATTGCCACAGCCAAAGCATACTTCGGCTACTATATCTATTGTTATATCTTTATTACGATGTAATAAATTATTTATTGCCCACGCTGCCAAATCATCAGGACGTGTATCGCGCAAACTACCATATAATTTACCGACGGGAGCGCGCAACGCATCTAATATATATACTTTCATATTGTTTTCGATTCATTTTTTTTAAAAATACTTTATATTACAATGCAAAATAAACCACTTAGTTTTCAACCCTTAGAATACGCCTACTTTACAATAGCTATATTTAATCTTTTGGCGGTATTTATACAATATCAACCGCTTATTTTTGCTACAAAACCGCTATTAATGTGCCTATTAGGACTGTATTTTCATCAAACTACTGCACCCAAAAAGTGGAATTTTGCATTTTTTATAACCGCAGGTTTGGGCGCGTCTATTTTTGGAGATACATTTTTACTCGGCAGCAGCGACGGCTACTTTACAGCAGGTTTATTGTCGTTCTTAATCGCACATTTATGCTATTTTGTTGGGTTTAGCCAATATAAAAGCACCAAACAGGGGCTTTTATGGACACAATATTGGTGGATAGCCCCTTTTATGCTGTTTTGGTTTACTATGAATTATCTTTTATGGAACAAAACGGGCGACTTACGCCTACCTGTACTTATATACAGTGCCGTTATTACTGCAATGTCTATCGGTGTGGTTCATTTACAAGGTAAAACGGCTGCAAAATTGCTTTTACTTGGCGTTTTATGCTTTGTGGTGTCCGATTCGTTTATTGCATTTAGTAAATTTATGCCCGAACTCGGCATCTCACACGCTCCATTTATCATTATGTTTACCTATATTATTGGACAATATGGTATCGCCAAAGGCGCAATAAAAGTGATAGAGAATAGTGTAATCGAATAAATAAAAGCTATTTATAAAAAAAGAACGCAAAAGGTAGCTTTACCCTTTGCGTTCTTTTTATTGTGCAAAACCTATAAGGTTTTAAAAACTTTATAGGTTTATACGAACTCACACCTTTGTACTTTCGTTCGGCACATAACCTTTATTCAGAAACGGCATCAACATCACCGCCATCAAACCAAAAAATATGATACACGAATTGACTGCCACGAATTGTATATTAGCAAACGAAAACGCATCTGCGCCCTTTATCATATAAATAATCAACGCCTGCACCACCAAGAAGTGAAAACTTCCCATGCCACCAGGCGACGGTATCACGATGCCGAAACTACCAAAAACAAAGACGGTTAAAGCTGCCGCCCAACCCAAATTTGCGGTCGGAGCGAACGCCGAAAAACAAAAGTAAGTCATCATATAATACATCAACCATATAATAGCAGTGTGTATCAAAAACAAACCCCAGTTTTCTAAGTCTTTAATAGCTTTAATGCCGTCCCAAAAGCCTAATATAGTGTTTTTAACTTTGTCGTAGAGGTCAAAATGACGAAAACGGTCGCGGCTGCGTAATGCAAACACACCTACCAGCCCCAATACACCGAGTACGACCCACGTTATAGGATTGTATATAAATGTTAATTTAGCCGAAATGTCTGCATTATGCCGAAAAAAGTCCAAAATAGTACCAAATTGCACCAAAAGCGTCATACCCACACATATTAATAGGCAGATAACGTCGAGCAATCTATCTACCACGACCGTACCAAAGAGCTTATCGACGGGTATCTTTTCGTACCGCGACAAAAGCGTACAGCGCACCACTTCACCCACCCGCGACACCGCCAAATTAGCCAAGTACGCCAACATAATAGCCAAGTACGAGTTGCGAATACGAGGACGATAGCCCAACGGCGCAATCAACATATTCCAACGGAAAGCACGAGATAAGTTGCTGATAGTGAACGCACTAACCGTTAATAAGATATAGAAATAATTGACGCTTCGGAAGTCCGCGAGTATCTTTCGCCACAGCGCACAGTCCTCCTTTGCGATGCCATCGGTAGCGCATTGCGCCTGAAACGACGCGTCTTGCGAGCTATATACATAGTACAAAATGCCGAGTCCGATTGCCGTGAACAACACAAATTTGAGTATATTAGTAGCGGTATCTTTCATGTTGATATATATTAATGTGGGTTATTAATATCGCCCACTTGCAGCCTATTATTGTCGTCGGGGAACACGGTTGCGGGCTTAAATGTGCGCGCTTCCTCCATCGTCATAAACGCATACGACATAATAATCACGATATCGCCTACGCAAACCTTGCGCGCTGCCGCGCCGTTGAGGCAAATCACGCCCGAATTGCGCTCGCCCGTGATGACGTAGGTCTCAAACCGTTCGCCATTATTATTGTTCACGATTTGCACGCGCTCGCCTTCCACCAAGTTCGCCGCCTCGATAAGGGCTTCGTCGATAGTGATGCTGCCCACATAATTAAGGTCAGCTTGCGTCACACGGACGCGGTGGATTTTGGATTTGAATATCTGTAAAAGCATATTTTGGGCGCGCAGGTTTGTTTGGCAGCGCGGTTGCAAAGGTAATATTGTTTTTTTGTTTTTCACAAATTTTTGTTTGCCAATAATTTTACTTGCGTTACTCTTCAAAACTTGGTTAAGATTTTTTATCTTTATTGCTATAATAAACCGTAAGCTATAAACCGTAAGCTATAAACCGTAAGCTATAAACTGTGCTATCCTAAAAAAGGTTGACGGAGCAGTCCCTTACCAACCATGGTTATAGAACAAAAAGAGTATGTCACAAATTCGGGTAATTCGGATAAAA
>JAYWGJ010000172.1:0-6937 GCA_043778315.1 Saprospiraceae bacterium
GTAGCCCGCGATATTGCGGCGACACGCGCAAAAGGCGCAGAGGAGGTCGTGAAAGCTAAACAAGACGCAGAAGACAAAAAACAAGCAATTGTGAAAGAGGTGACCGACGCGCGCGAAAAAGCAAGCAAGGAAATACAAGCAGCTGCCAGAAAATCGCAGGACGACGTAACCGAAATCCGTGCTAAAACAGCCGCAGAAAGCAAAAAATTCTCCGACGACGCAATGGCGAAGAAAAATGCAATTAATGACGATGTTGCCGCAGCGCGCGAAGCCGCTAATAAAGAAATTGCCGACGTGAAAACTAATACTCAAAAAGAGGTACAAGACGCTCGGGCTACCGCTACACAACAAGTAGCAGATGAACGCGTAAAAGCAGACGCACAAAAAGCCGATTACTTCAACGAGTTGCGCGACTTAGAAGCAAAAATACAAAAAGCCAAAAAAGATTTAGAGGAAATACAACGCAAATTAGATGCTAGTAAGAAATAATAGTTTATAACCTGTGGGGGCAGAGATGGTCAGTTGTCCAAAACTTTACCACGAATTATGCGAATTTACACTAATTCTATCGGCGGACGTTTTTTAATTTCATCAATATTTTGAGAATTTTCATGCGAAAATTATCAAAATTAACCGAATTTCACGAATTTTGACCGTGTAATTTGTAAATTGGGCTGTTTGAGTAAAAAATTGAAAATTTTTTACTCAAACAATTAGTGAAATTAAACTTATCTAATCGCCAACAATTAGTGTAAATTCGCGCAATTCGTGGTGTAAAAATAAAACTGACTACCTATGCCTGTGCGGTTTAAAAACCGCACACCCACAAAATAAGAGCGGCAACCCGATAATACGGTTGCCGCTTTTATTATAATTATCAATATATCAGTTATAATTATCAATAAAAACACTTTTATTATACTAAAACACAATAAAATGCGCATTTTACATACTTCCGACTGGCATTTAGGGCAGCGATTGGTCAATAATGACCGTATCGCGGAGCATCAAGTTGTACTAAACTGGCTTACAACAACTATTATCGAACAAAAAGCCGATATTTTAATCGTCGCAGGTGATATTTTTGATACGCGAACGCCCTCAAACGAAGCCCGAGCATTATATTACTCGTTTTTGACGGGTTTGCAGCGTACCGCTTGTCGTCATATTGTCATCGTAGGTGGTAATCACGATTCGGCAGCTATGCTCAACGCGCCGCGTGACCTTTTGCGCTTTTTAAATATTCATATTATTGGCTGCGCCACCAAAAATATTGCAGACGAAGTATTGATATTGCGACAAGCAGACGGTAAACCCGAACTCATAGTTGCGGCAGTGCCGTACCTAAATGATGGCGACGTAAGACAAGGTGTGGCAGGCGAAACACAAGATGAGAGATTTATACGGACACGTCAAGGTATCGTCGCGCACTTTGATTCGGCGGCAAGCTGTATTGCTAATTGGCAAAATGAAGATGCTAATTTGCGGAACGTACCTGTGCTGGCTACGGGGCATTTATGTGTAAGCGGCTTCAAAGACAATAAAGAGAAAGCCTCTCAAATATATGTGGGGAGTTTAGAAAATATTTTTGTAGAAAACTTCCCTCCACTCTTTCAGTATGTTGCTTTGGGGCATATACATCGTGCGCAAACTTTCACTTCTGCCACTAAAAACGTACCGATAGTTCGATATTCTGGCTCTATAATTCCGTTATCATTCAGCGAGGTACGCGACGAAAAAACCGTGACGCTTTTGGAGTGCAACGACAATAAAATAACTATTTCGGCAGTTATTCCCGTGCCATTGCCAAGAAAATTAAGGACGATACGAGGCAGTTGGACGGAAGTAGTAGCAAAATTAAGGGCGCACAAAGCTACAAGTACCGACTTCGTGTCGTGGATAGAGGTGATAGTAGAAAGTGAAACGGTTTTGACTAATCTAAAAACAGACTTAGAAACCGTTTGTACAGGCTTACCGCTCGAGATTATTAAGTTCAAACAAGTAAATACCAACACCGAAACCGCCGCAACTACCGATTTTGAAGCATCAGGAGTGACGCTAAATGATTGGCAGCCTATCGATGTTTTTGAGCAGCGTTGCGCAGCAGCTAATATTACGGGCGAAGCCCTGCAAGATTTAACCGCGTCTTTTATGGAGTTATTAAACAAAGAAAAAACTTAAATTGCTGTTTCTTTTATTGTTTACAATAATAAAAAATGAATACTACATCTTTCTTTTATTATCATTACAACTAAAAAAACTATCTTATAATACGCAAAAAGCCCTAACTTTCATAAAAGTTAGGGCTTTTTTGTTGTTAAAACGCTAAATAAAGTTAATTATACTTTAATTAGACTTAATTATCACAATTGGCTTTGCCAAATTATCATTTCGGAATTTAGTAATAGTAGCTGTCATGGTCTTCGGAATTACAACGGTAAAGCCCTCGAGTGCAAACGACTCAACTAAATCATTAGCGTACATTGGTTCAAATTGAGCGGTGGTATTTGGCAGACAAACAAAGATAGACCGCTCTTCTCCTGTCAGCTTTCCTGCTTTTAGCAACGCCTCTAAACCTCTTTGGTATGGCTCGGTAGTTGCTACATCTTTGCGCGCAAAATACCCTGCCGTGATAGATTGATGATTGCTTATGGCATTATTAGCAAAGTCCAAAAAATCACCTGCCTCGCGGTAGCCGTCTGTATTAGACGGGTACATAACTATTCTATTGGCTTCGGAAGTTAGTGTTTGCCAACGCAATAAATCAATTTTGGGTTTAAAAACGTTTGTTTTGATGTTTTTATAATATAATAAAGGATACAAATCATACACTTGCAAGCCCAAACAAGCGGCTAAAATGACGGTCATATATGCTTTTTTGTCAATATTACGATACCAATAAACAATAGTTGCCGTTATGATACAGTAATAAAGCACCCACGCAAAGCGTCCAGTAGAACGGAAGGCGGCGCAAAGAAAAGCGATAGTCCCTTTTACAGGAAAGTGTAATAAAATATGTGACCCAAAAGTAATTTTATTGCTTAACGCAAAAATAAATAGTAAGACAGTGATAATAAACAAAGGTTCTTTTAACCACCAAATGGCATCGTTTTTAATATTTTTTAAAGTGTTTTTGCTTAAATAAACAATGGTTAACAAAATAAGCAGTACAATGATGCCGCCACCTAAATAAGCATAGCCTTCATATTGTCCGTCGACGGCTTGCGGTAGTGCGTAGAAGAGTTTGGTACGTCCTAAGCTGTTAAAAAAGGTATTGAAGTTGGCAGAAAAATACCCGTAGCCATCTATTTCTAATGCTTTTAAGCTAATTCTGAAATTGCCGAAAATATACCAAGACCCAATGATAATAGGAGCAGATATGATGTTGTAAATAATAAACCTAAGCCAACTAATACTACCTTGCAACCTTAGTTTTAGATACGTCGCGAAGCTCAAAGCTAATACTGCCAGCAATAAGTATTGATGTATAGAAATTGTTAAGAAAATGATAGCAAAATGGTGTTTAAACTTTCGCTTTTTGCTCCAATTAGCCACATAAATCCATAACGACCACAGTATTAACCAATGTGCGCACAGGCTCATGTGTACCGTTCGCGTCATTAAGGTAGTACTAAACAGCAAAAACATTGCGCCAAATACTATATTTATCGTCCCTTTTACCTTTAAGCTCTCCAACAGCTTAACCGCAAAAAACGATTGTAGCAAATAGCAAACTAAGAGCCACCAACCGAAGTACTGGAAACGCCCCGAAGTTACCGCATTAGCAATAAACTTCATCGGGATAGCAATTATGGGCATCGCGCCCGTCATTCCTACGCCCGTCACGGTCGGATAGGCGTAACCGCGAAGCGTTCCGATTATCGGTAATTCCCAAGGCGTTTGTCTGAAAAACTCCCACGATAAATACTCTGTGTAATTATCAACATCGTAAGCCGCTAACCATTCATACTGATAAAAATTGAGTACTCCCCAGCCAAATTTGATATAAAACACCAGCAAAGCTGCTAATAGGGATAAGTATAAGGCTAAACGATTAGAGGAAAACATGATTTAGTGATTAATGATTAGTGATTAGTGATTAGTTTTGAGTGATTAGTGATTAGTTTTGAGTGACTAGTGTTAAATATTATGGCTCTATAAAATAAAAAACGACTACTCTACTTGCGTAAAGCAGCCGCCCATTTAATTTTAAAAACAACAAAAAACTAATTAATTAATAAGATACATTATGCACCTTCTTCCCAAAGCTGCGCAATATTAACGATGACGTTTACAGCGTGTTGCATGTCTTGCACACTAATCCACTCTAAGCGCGAATGAAATGCGTGTTCGCCTGCAAAGACATTAGGGCAGGGCAGACCCATAAACGAGAGCCTCGATCCATCTGTGCCGCCTCTAATACTACTTAAATGTGGCGTAATACCTGCTTTTTGTATTGCTTTTACCGCATAATCTATCACTTTTGGGTGCTGGTCAAGCACTTCTTTCATGTTGCGGTATTGTTCGCTGACCGTCATTTTTGCTTTGGAGTTTGGGTAGTTTAGCATAACTACCTCTACAATACTTTGCAGTATTTGCGCTTCGCGGTGAAGCGTAGGCACATCAAAAGCGCGCAAGATAAATTGTACTTTTGCGGCTTCAATAGTTCCATTTATTGCCAACGGATGTACAAAAGGCTGCATACCATCTGTAGTTTCGGGTGATAGTTGTTGTTTTGGCAAAGCCGCAACTATATCACACGCTATCTTAATAGCAGATTCCATCTTGTTTTTGGCGAAACCTGGATGCGTAGATACGCCGTCTATCTCTACAACAGCGTAATCTGCCGAAAAAGTCTCGTTTTCTAGGTGTCCTAATGTTTCGCCGTCTATGGTGTAACCAAAATTAGCACCTAAACGCGCCATATCTACTTTATCTACACCTCGTCCTATTTCTTCATCGGGTGTAAATAAAAGCCGTATTTTACCATGCTTTATGCTTGGATTTTGCATCAAATAGTAAGCTGCGTCTATTATCTCGGCTAATCCTGCTTTGTTATCCGCACCTAATAAAGTGTCGCCGCTCGCAGTAATAATATCATTGCCTAATTGATTCAACAATTCAGGGTGGTCATTAGGCGACAGCACAGGCATTGGCGACAAAGGCAGTTGTATATTTTCGCCTTGATAGTTAGCGTGAACTATCGGCTTAACATCTTTTCCGCTACAATCAGGCGAAGTATCGACGTGTGAACAAAAACATATTACTGGCACGTTCTTTTTATCTGTCGTAGCAGGTATAGTAGCGTACACCAAACCGTGTTCGTCCATCTCCGCATCAGCAATACCCATCGCCAAAAGCTCCGAAACCAATACGCGAGACAAGTCTTTTTGTTTGGCAGTACTCGGTTGCGTCTGCGATGATGCGTCACTCTGCGTGTCTATTTTAACATAGCGTAAAAAACGCTCTAATACCGTTGATGTGTACAAATTTTGTTATTTTATTGGTATAAAAAGAAAAAATAAAAATAGTTTTTGTGGCAACACTTACCATATTATTACGCCTGCTCCTTCGCGGATTAGCTCAGGTATATCGGAGGTGCAATCCACAACAGTAGAAGCGACGTTGCCACCGTATCCGCCGTCAATTACTATATCTACTAGTTTTTCGTAGTATTCATATATGTCTTGCGGGTCAGTATAATAGTCCAAAAAGTCGTCTTTGGGCGTATGCAAAGACGTAGAAAGTATCGGATTACCTAATGCACGGACTATATCTAATGCAATATTATTATCGGGAACACGAATACCCACCGTCTTTTTATTGTTTTTGAACAGCTTAGGTACAGAATTGTTGGCGCGTAATATATAAGTGTATGCACCAGGTAATGTTTTGCGCATCAGTTTATATATATTGTTATCGGTAGCCATTGTGAACTCTGTAATGTGACTTAAATCTTGACAAATAAAAGAAAAATTGGTCTTTTCAGCCTTTACACCCTTTATTCTACATACTTTTTCTATCGCCTTAGGTTGCATAATGTCGCAGCCTAAACCGTAAATAGTATCGGTAGGATAAATAATTACACCGCCATCGCGCAAACACTCAATCACTTGTGCTATTTTGCGCGGGTCTGGATTATCTGGGTGGATTTCTAATAACATAAGGAAGTAAATTATTACTTTTATAGTAAAAAGGCTAACTTTTTTTGTTGATTATCCATAAATAACGGCTTTTGTTTTATTTATTTCTACAATAAAGTAAGGATTTTTTAGAGACCGTTCAGTCAATAAATCAACCTCTCTATTTAAAAGGTTTTTAAGTTCATCGTATAAGTCCTACAGATGCCCTCCTGCCTCTACTGGATCTAAATTATCTTGCATATTAACCAAAAAATCTACATCGCTATTTGCAGTGAAGCGGTCGGTTGTTACAGAACCAAACACATAAGCCGTCTTTATTTTGTGCTTTTGCAAAAGCACAATCACGTCAGGCAAATAAACTTGAAAAGATTGATGTAACATTTTTTGTTATGCTATTAAATGTATAAACACTAATGCTTACACAGTCGGTGTAGCTGCTTTTGTGGGTACAGGAGTAGTCGTATCCTCTGCGGTAGCACGAGTATTGAAATCGTCTAAATCGCGGAGCGGCGTGTCAAACGATGGGTCGGTCGTGTTAGCAAGTCTGAGGCTATCGTGAACCTGTTTAGTGTAGGTCATAGCATCTATACGCGCCGCCATTAATGTATCATCTATCTGCTCACCGAGTTGGTCTATCAGCAATTGTATTGCCTGCAAAGCATCAATCAGATTAATGTTCTGCGTAAAATGTGTATCATCAAACTGACGAGGCATAACATTGATGTATTGCTTTGCAATGCGCTCTGCAGTTTTGGCGTAGGCGTAGCGTTTTGCGCCCATTTTGTACGAGCTAC
>JAYWGJ010000173.1:0-2550 GCA_043778315.1 Saprospiraceae bacterium
TCTCTATATCTTGCCGCTTGCTAAACCGATGCGGAATAGAAATAGGGTCGTTCGCGATGAAAAATGCAGGCGTATTGAAGCGTTCTACGAGCGCGTCTAGGTGTGTTTGTAGTGGTAACAAAAAAGATAAATTTTTAGATATAATTAATTAGTTATCAATATAATATAAAATTATTTTATTGTAATATATATTATTCCGACACCACTCGCGCCTCCGCAACCAATACTTGGTGGTAATAATACTTGTATTCTGCTGGAATTTTAATATTTTTTATTTTCTATTGGACAAGTACAATTATCATCTTTGCATTTAATGTCCCCCTGATTATCTGTTTCTAAAACACAACGTATCATAATTCCTCGATGTGTATCATATTCAATAGAAAATACTCTATTAGGGTTAGCGAAATCAATTGTAGATACCTCCTTGCCATTCTCTATTAACTCTGCTACTAAGTTTATTTTAGAAAGAGGAAAGGATTTAATATCTTTATCTTTTAACGTCACATAATACTCGTGTAAAAATACTAACTTTTTATTTTTTTCTACATACTCATTTATAGATAATGAGCTATGTGACAAATGACTCATTTTGAGCAAACTGCTATTTTGTTCGTAACATATTTTAGGCTCAGAAGCAAGCCAACAGCTAAAAAAAGGCAGAATAGCAATGTATAGTACCAAGTATTTTTTTAGATTTTTCATATTATAATCATCTAGTTCAATTTGTAAGGCACATGCAGCCGCTCGAGTTCGGTTCTGAACTCGTCGTTTACGTTCACCGACATCGTTTTTGCGGCGAGTGCTACGCGCAAGTCGTCGGCTACGCCGCTCAATTGAATGCTCAATCGGTGCTTGCCGCGATGCGAATTACAGACCTCAAACAGCTCCATAATAAAGGTTTCGGTAATATCGGCGGCGGTAATTTCTAAGGTGATGCCCGTTGTCATGCGCGACGCGATGCCGTCGAGCATTTGCACATCGCTGATTTGTAGCTCAAACTCGTCGGCGGAGTTCCATCTCGCTTTGTATTTTCCGACTATAAAAAGCGTATTTCCAGGCGTGAAATAGTCTTTAAAACGAATATAATTGTCGGAAAACATCGTTATTTCGTACTCCGTAGTGAGGTCAGCGATTTTGAAAGTACCAAAACCCGTGCCTTTTTTAGACGTTTTGTGCGTAGCGGAGGTCACGATGCCGCCTACTTTCACGTCTTGGTTTTTGTATCTATCTATGTCGGCAAACGAGCAGGTCGTAAAACTTTGTAGCTCGCGGCGGTAGTCGTCGAGCGGGTGTCCGCTCAGGTACAGCCCGACCACATCTTTTTCTTTGGCGAGTTTCGCCATCAAATTCCACTCGGGCAGCTGGGCTACTTTCGGAACGGCGAGTTCGACGGTTTCGGTTGCGCCGCCAAACAGCGAGACGGTGTTCGATGTTTTTTGCGCCTGAAACGCCGCGCCCCACCGCAAGGCGTGTTCTATCAAGGTTTCGTACTTGTCGGACGGCGCAAGATATTGGCTTCTATTGAGTTCGAACGCGTCGAAACCGCCGCCGAGAACCAAGCCCTCGAGTACCCGTTTATTGATAGTTCGGAGGTCGGCGCGTTGCACCAAATCCCATATCGAAGTGATATTGCTTTCGTTTCTGATGCGTATTATTTCGCCTACAGGTCCTTCGCCTACGCCTTTTATCGATGCCATTCCGAAGCGAATTTCCCCTTTTTTATTGACCGTAAAAAACGTATCCGACTCGTTTACGTCGGGTCCGAGTACCCGCAAATTCATGTTTTTACATTCGTTCAAAAAGAATTCTATCTTCACAATATCCTTCGAGTGCGTCAAAATAGCCGCCATATATTCGGCTGGATAGTGCGTTTTGAGGTACGCCGTTTGGTACGCTACCCACGCATAGCAAGTAGAGTGCGATTTATTGAAGGCGTATTCGGCGAAAGCCTCCCAATCGCTCCATATTTTTTGGCATATTTTTTCGTCCAAATTATTCTCGGCGCAGCCCGACATAAACTGCCCTTTCATCTTATTGAGTACCTCGATTTGCTTTTTCCCCATTGCTTTACGCAATACGTCCGCGTCGCCTTTCGTGAAGTTCGCCAATTTCTGCGACAGCAGCATCACCTGCTCTTGATACACCGTGATGCCGTAGGTTTCGGCGAGGTATTCCTCGAGTTCGGGCAAGTCGTAGGTGATGGCTTCGCGCCCGTTTTTGCGGGCAATAAACTTAGGAATATACGCCAACGGACCTGGTCGGTACAAGGCATTCATGGCGATAAGATCGCCAAACTTGTCGGGTTTGAGGTCTTTGAGGTGCTTTTGCATACCAGGCGACTCGAACTGAAAAGTCGCGTTCGTTTCGGCGCGTTGATAGAGTTCGTAGGTCGGTTTGTCGTCGAGCGGAATAGACTCGATATCCAAATCGATGCCAAAACGGCTTTTCACCATTCGCAACGTATCGCGAATGATAGTGAGGTTTTTCAGCCCCAGAAAATCCATTTTTATCACGCCCGCGTCCTCTATTATTTTGCCTTCGTACTGC
>JAYWGJ010000174.1:0-6931 GCA_043778315.1 Saprospiraceae bacterium
GCTACCAGAAAACGTTTCATATACCGCCAATCAAAGTCCGCGCCTACCCCTTTTAGTACTATGCCTTCCAATTGTGTTTTTGTCTTGATGATACCACCTTTATTCGCAAACATTTGTATGTGGCGAATGCCACCTTTTGTTTTGCGCTCGCGGTCAATCGTTTTGCCAAACAAACTGATTTTATAGTTATTATCTATACTCCGCACCGTATCCAAGTAAGGATAAAACGACTGCTTCGCATCAATCGGAATACTCTCTAACGAGTTGTTTGAGTCGTAATTAGTGATGTGAATATGTCCCCAAAAATCAAAAACCTTTTCGCTAATCGTAGATTTAAACCCCGATGCAAGCGCAGTAGCACATATCATTATGGTCATGCTTAACGCGACTGCCGCAACTGCAATTCGAATAATTAACGCCGAAAAAGAGGTTTGCAACTCCGACGCTACCCGCGCTGCGATAAAGGAAGATAAATTCATTGGTGAGTGTATGTTCAAAATTAATGGTAGCTATCGAGAACGATAAAAATAGTCAAAAAGTAGTGAAACGTAGCTTTTAAGCTATTTTTGAGTGTAGATAAGAGCTACAATTAATTTTGTTCAGCTATATAAAAACTAAAAAAAAAACAAAAGACCGACAAAAAGCAACACTTAACGGCTTTCACTAAGCGCGTCCTCCTTTTTTACCATGCTTTTTTGCTGTAAATACTGTTCGTTATACATGAATAGCAACGACTTCAACGCGTTTTCCGTTTTATTAGCCGTATTAAGTTCAAAGTCACCTCCTTTACGGGTCAAACTCAAACTATTACCTATTATATAACGCTGCATAATACTATCAGAGAATACTTTACCGTCGCTAAACTGCCCTAATATACTATTAGTCAATAGGTTAGTGTTATCTTTTGACAATCTTGTAGCCGCATCGTAGCCCCCTTTCCTGAACTGCTCCGCTATGTCGGCACGGTCAGTCAGACAAAGTATATTGTTTTTGATTAATAATATACTCGGTTCACCATTTGTTTTTGTGCTGCCGATATACTCTCTTTTAGCACCGTTCAGTCCCTTTGCTATTTCGCTACTCAGCATATACTCGTCCGTACCAGTACTTTTTAGTACCTCGTTTTTTTCTAATAGACCTAATAGTTTTTTGGCAGCCTCTTTTTCTATAATGTTCATCATAAAAGCACCGCTTTGCACACCTTTATCGTTATACAATGCCAAACAAATATCGCCACCGAAGCCCTTAGAAAGGTTGTCAATACTTATGTGATTCGCAGCAGCAAACATACTTATCAAACCGTTCATCTGTGGTTTTTCTTTGATAAACTGAACTATACCCTTAGTACTCAATCCGTTCACAAAGCTAAAATAAAGCTGTTTTTGTGGCAAATATTTACCAAAATCAGTACTCACTTTATCGCTAAACAGTATCCCAAACTGTTTTTCAAAGCCACTTTGTACCATAAAACTACTCTTTCCGACCATTTTTGCCGCCTCAAAATTTAACGTGTTAGTCGCAAAATTATTGTTCAACGCTTCCGCATCAAAACCCGCTTGCTTCATTTGCAACAGCGTACCCTTATCCATCATCTTAGTAAACGGATTACTACTTATCCAAGTATTGATGTCTTTGTCGTTATTAAAAGCGTCGGCAAGACTCGCCTCACTCACTACCGAGCTTTCTTTTTTTGCCACAAAGAAGCTCGCGATTGTTTTCGCGCTCATCTCGCCCGTACCCACAAACGCCGTTTTAGCGTTCCAAGCTATTGTAACGTCTCCTTTTTTAGTCATTTTGCAGTCATTCATATCCGATATTTCCAACTTTGCGCTTTTTATAACCGCCTCAAAAGCCGTAGCATCTAACAGATTAACCACAAATGCGGTGTACGCGCTCCCTTCACTCGTCGGCATATTTGGACTACCGCCGCCGCCATTCACAAAGAAATATACCCGACCCTCTGTATTCACTCCCGCAGCCTTAGGGTTCAAAAGCATACTCGAAAGGGCAGAATTATCTCCCGCTATTGTTTTTATTTTATCTTGAAAAACAGGCAACTGCACACTATTTGTGTAGTCCGACTTAGCCATTAGGCTTTTGAGCTGAAAAGAAGTCACCTGCCATGCCGTTTTTGGTATCAACTGCAAAGCAGCATCGTCCAAAACAGGGTTTTTTTTGCAGCTTACGCCGACAAAAAGCATCAAGCACAAGCAATACAGTTTTATTTTAGCACACATAATTTTTATACTTTTATAATGATGAAAATACCTATCGCAAAGATAAATAAAAAATTCTAATTAATGTAAAATACTATATTATTCCATCATCTTACAACCAAAAAAGCATAGCTTACAACAAAAAAATCCCATACTGCTCGCGCAGTACAGGATTTTATTTATCAATGTATATATCTATTATCTAATTTTGCCTCTCTTTCTCCCCTCCTTCGGAGGGGTCGGGAGAGGCTCTCCTCACGCGCACTAACTGTTAATCACTATTCACTAATCGTTAATCACTGAACACTAATTGTTAATCACTGTTCACTATCAACTATTCACTGTTCACTATTAGTTAATCCCCAATCACCACCTTTCCATTGTACACTCCTTCGTTAGTTTGTACATTAATGATATAAACACCTGCCGCGTAGTCTGATGTATTAATTCGCGTCGAGCCATTTGCAGTAAGCGTAGTCATTACTTTGCCTGTTACGTCGCACAAGGTAATGTTTACCGCACCGTTTATATCCTTTAAAGATACATTCAATTCGTTGCGTGCAGGATTAGGGTAAACCAACACCTTATCAGCCAACATAGCCGCAGAGTTAGTACTTACATACGCTTGTATCTCAAAGTTTACATCATTAATATCAAAAAACACATTACCTTTTGCTTTCACCTTCACGCGACAAGTTGTAGAAGCAGCACCGTTTACTGTCCAGTCATACGAACCATTGTTTGGCACGTTCGTAGCTATAACAGTAGGGTACGTTAAGCCGCCGTCGGTAGATAAAAATATATCTACCATAGCCGCGCTAATCGGTGCAGCCGTAGTATTAGCTACATTCCAAGTAATTTCTTGCACAAACGTTTGCAGATAAGCTATCCCCGATACCTGCTGTGAAGTCACTATAAAGTTAGTACCTACTGCGCTTGCCACTACCTTCGCAGTTGAATACGTTACACCGCCGCACAAGGCGTGATTATCGCGCACCGTCATTCTGAAATTCATGTCGCGAGCGTAAGTAGGTAATATCTCACCGAAGTTAAGCAACGCACCTGCTGCGATAGTTTCCAACTTTGGAAAAGTACGATTAGGTGAAGTCGTCGGATAGAACGTCCGAAATAAAGGCGCGTTGCGGATAGGCTGATCTACTCTGCATACAGAGTCGTTATCCATCTGCTCCCAACAATAAGTCATCGCGTCACCGTCAGCGTCCGTACCGCTACCCGTGAGTTCAAAAGGCGTGTTCAACGGGATAGTATAAACTGTTGCATCAGTAGTTGCTACTGGCGTGCGGTTACCCGACTGCGTCCGTACAGGGCAGTTATTGCCGCGACCGTTTTGAGCGTACGTTGTTATTTCATCAAACGTAGCAGTGTGCATAATATCTATGCTGCTTGTTGCAATATTATCTATCTGACAAAGATTGGCATACGCCATAATAGTCACGCCCGAGCCTGGTTCAAAAGCATTCGCCGCTTCTCTATTACCGCGACCGCACGAACCTAAATCACTATTAAACGTATGATTTGCACTAAACTGATGACCTATTTCATGCGTCACATAATCTATATCAAAAGGGTCGCCCACAGGTGCAGAACTTCCCGTAACGCCTTGCGCCTTTGTCGGACCGCATACACAGCCCAAGTCAGCTACACCACCGCCGCCAGTACTAAAAACGTGACCAATGTCATAGTTAGCAGGCAGTATCAAAGAATCTACTCTCTGCTGATTTTCACTCAATAAGGTAAGACCATTATTATTGGTAAACCCATCGGTGTTAGCATCGTGAAATACTAATAGATTATTATTAGCTACCAAAGTAAATTTTATAGCTACTTCGCGCTCATACACCCCGTTTACTCTATTGATTGAAGTAGTCATAGCAGACAAAACGATAGCGGTATTATTGGTTGTACCTGCCGCCGTATTATGAAACTCTGAGTATTCACCCGTACAAGCCAATGCTAAACGATACGTTCGCAAGGTAGGACCAGTTGTCGGTGGTACTAAACGCTTCGCGCTTGTTAATACATTACTTTCTAATGCACTATTAGGCGTTACCATCGCTCTGCTCAAACTTGTCTCGTCTTTCATTTGACACATCATCGGAGCAGTTTGTCTGCTATAATTTTTTTTATCATACACTATATAATGATTAATATCACGCGGCGTGATAGGGTCTATATATATAGTGTGGTCAGCGAACCATACCGTTGCGTGAAAACCAAGCGGCGTAACATCAAAACGTACCGTCGCTTCGGGGTGCTGCACGCTCGTTCCTCTATACGTTTTGATGCTCGGGAATTTTGCCGCCAAGCCGTCTTCCATACACGGCGACTCGAATACAGCAAACTCCTCTACGCTGCCATCTGCCATCGGCAAAGCAAAAACTGGCAGCGCGCTATTAGCCAAACGCTGACTAATAACATCAGCCTCCAACGGCAAACCCACTAATTGCGTCCGCAAATCTGCCAACGAAACGTAAAAAGACTGATACGCCGACGGCAATATCATACGCGTACCTACCAGCTCAGTAGGCGCAGCCTCCAATTGCCAAACACTCGCTATGCGGCGTTGTGCTAACGATACGCCCACTGCTGTAAGCGTCAATAAAAAGGTAATAATTGATTTCATAAAATGAAATTTAGAATGTAAGATAATGATTTAATAAACCGCAAAATTAAATAATATTTATATTATAATAAAGTAACATTAACTTTTTTTACTTTTATTTTTACAATTAATAAGTATTCTAAACTGTTCTATAATACCGCAGTACTCAACCTTCATCTTACAACAAAAAAATCCCATACTGCTTGCACAGTACAGGATTTTATTTATCAATATGTCTTAATATCTAGTACTATTATTAATATACAAACACGATATAACGCTCACCTCTCCGTCTCCCCTCCTCGGAGGGGTCGGGGGAGGCTCTCTTCGCGCCGATAAAATAATTCATAATTGGCTACGCCGAACTTACGTTTCATAATTCATAATTAATTAGAAATCACCACCTTCCCATTATACACACCCTCACTCGTTTGTACATTAACGATGTAAATACCTGCCGTATATTCCGAGGTGTTGATACGCGCCAAACCAGTTGCGGTTGTTTTTGTGATTGCCTGACCCGCCATATTATATACGGTTATATTAGCTACACCTTGTATATCCTGTAAAGCGATATTCACTTCTTGATGTGCGGGATTAGGAAATATCAAAATTTTATTGGCAGCCAATAATTCAGCATCTGTACCTACATAAGCCGTAGCCGAAAGCGTACAAAGCTCCAACTGCCAGTTGTCGAAACTACCGCCATCGCTTAATATTACATCTGAAATAGTTAATTTCCAAGTACCTTGAAACGATTGTCCATTGACCGCCGAAAGCGGTGTAACAGGCTTTACCGCTACGTTACCTGCTATCGGACAAGGAATATAAGTCTGCCCTTTATCATCAAAACTAAGGCTGAAATCATCTTCACTACCGCACGAGCGCGGCAATAAATCTACTATACTACCATTAGGCGCGGTCAAATTCATTTTTAAATCGCTGATATAAGTATGTGTACCTTGTACGTTCAATACCCGCGCTTTTTGAATAGTATAATTATCTGATACATTGATATAAGACCGTACTGTATCGCGTATGCCTGCTTGTATATCAAGCGGCAAATCTGTCGGATTGTACAATAAACACCGCGCAAAAGCAGTTGCAAACGCGGCTGTATTAGCTATGCTGTTGCCGCAAGTATTAGCCGTGCGTACTCTCCAATACAACTGCTGCCCTTCGGGAAGCGCCGTTGTTGGTGTGTAACTCGTCACACCCGTTCCCAAAACCTTTGTAAGAATAGGCGTATTGAATGCTGAATTGTTTGCCACTTCCAACGTATAGCTTGTAGTGCCTGCTGCTGCCGTCCACACAAAAGGCGTAGAAGGATTAACGAGCGTTGCCGCATTAGCAGGTATAGTCAAGTTCGGCGTAACAGGCACTCCATTATAGGCACGCAACTTGCAGTTTACATTATGCACTTTTCCGCTCGATATACCTTTAATATTAAGGTTGTAAACACCCGTAGCCACACCCGCACCTAAATTCAGCGTAAGCGTAACATTAGTGCCTACGGCTACATTATTACTCGGCAACCACGAAGGCGTACTACCCATCGGAATACCCGTCACCGAATAAGCAATAGTTGAAGTCAAGCCTGCATAAGCCTCCGACGACACAGTAAAAGATACCGAGCTGCCTATTACACACACCGACTTAGCCGTGTCTAAGCTCGTCAGCGCGAAGTCAGGCGTAGTGTAAACTCGTATTTCGAAGTTCACATCGTTTATATCAAAAAACACATTATTTTTAGCTTTTACTTTCACACGGCAAGTCGTCGAGGCGGTGCTATTTACCGTCCAGTTATATAAGCCATTATTTGGCACATTAGTAGCAATAGTAGTTGGGTAGGTGAGACCGCCATCTATCGACAAAAATATATCTACCGCCGTTGCCGAAATTGGCGAAGCCGTAGTATTAGCCACGTCCCAAGTAATCGGACGTACCGACGTAGCAGGGTAAACTATCCCCGTTGCAGCTTGCGAAGTCACTTTAAAGTTAGTAGCAATTGCGCTTGCTACTATCTTTGCACCCGAATAAGTTGCACCACCACACAAGGCGTGATTATCGCGCACCGTCATTCTAAAATTCA
>JAYWGJ010000175.1:0-2542 GCA_043778315.1 Saprospiraceae bacterium
GGCGTACTTCCAGGTACTTATCCTGTGAGCGTGACCGATGCGAACGGCTGTACTTTCGGACCTGCTACCGTTACGGTGCGCGAACCGACGGCGGCGTTAGTGCTAACGATAGTTCCCGTTCCTGCCCGTTGCAAAAACGAAGCGAGCGGCGGTGCGGTAACGAGTACCGTAGGCGGCACCGCTAATTACAACTATACCTGGAGCGGATTAGCGTCGGGACAGACGAGCGGAAACGTGACAAATATACCGACGGGAACGTACACCGCTACCGTAACCGATGCGCGTGGCTGTATCACTTCTACTACGGTGGTGATTACGGAACCCGACTCTGTAAAAATATTGGCGAAAGCGATAAGTACGGTTTGTTATAACGATGACAATGGTTTTATAGTGGTCGATACCGCTTATGGCGGCAACGGCGGCACTTATACTTATTCGCTCGACAGCTCTAATTTTCAGGCAGATACCACTTTTGCAGGTTTGCCCGCGAGCGTATATACGGTGTACGCGCAAGACAATAAGGGCTGTTTGGCAACGGTAATACGCACCGTGACGCAGCCCGACCCGATACAACTCACTATCATCGACGCGCCGAAAGTGAGTATTCGTATGGGTGAAAGCTACCAAATACAAACGAACGTGAACGTCAGTCCAGCCGACCTAATTTATATATGGACTCCGCAAAAAAACTTTGAGTGCGCGAACGGCACGGCTTGTCAGTCACCGACGGTAAACCCGTTAGACCCTACTCGGTACGCGGTAGTAGTTACCGACCGCAACGGCTGCACCGCAGGTGCGAGTATTTTAATCAACGTAGAAAAAGAGCGGAATATATATGTGCCAAATGTTTTTTCGCCTAATAACGATGCGGTAAACGATATTTGGTTTGTAAATGGCGGCTTAGGCGTTAAGACGATAAAAGTGCTAAAAGTATTTGACCGTTGGGGCGAACTGATGTACGAAGCGACAAATTTCTTGCCAAACGACCCGAGCTACGGCTGGGACGGGCGGTTTAAAGGCAGCGTGGTGCAACCCGCCGTTTTTGTTTACTTCATGGAAGTGGAGTTTATCGACGGACAAACAATACCCTACAAAGGCGATATTACGATAGTGCGATAGCGATATTGAATAAGTAAAAAAAGGTGTGATTATCGTTAGGATAATCACACCTTTTTTTTAAGCGCGTATTGAAATTATAAATACAATTATACTTTTTTTGACTATAAACTTATTGTTTCCTTATAGTAATAATGTATCTTTGTAGCTAATTATTTTTCATTCCATCAATATATTAATATGAAAATACGCAGTATTAGGTTAAAAAATATACATTCGCTCCGCGAGGAAGTGGTACTTCGGTTGGACGAAACGCCGTTTGCAGATGCGGGTTTATTTGCTATCACAGGCGACACTGGCGCGGGCAAAACGACGCTATTAGACGCGATGACGCTTGCGCTCTATGGCGAAGTACATCGCAGCAAAAGTGTAGATGAAGTGATGTCGAACGGTGCGGCTGACTGTATGGCTGAGGTAGAGTTTGAGGTAAAAGGCATTTTTTATCGCGCAAAATGGTCACGCGAGCGCGCACACAAGCGCAGCAATGGTAAATTGCAGCCGATAAGAAGAGAATTTGTGAATATTAGTGATAATGAACGCATTTTATTTACTAAAATAAACGATATTGACCGTGAAATAGAAAAAATAACGGGTTTGAACTACAAAAGGTTCACAAAATCGGTGCTTTTGGCGCAGGGAGACTTTGCGGCGTTCTTAAAAGCGGACGATAAGGAGCGCGGCGAGCTATTGGAACAAATAACAGGTACAGAAATTTACTCGGAAATAGGAAAAGATGCTTTTACGAAGCATAAAGAAGAAAAAGATAAATTTGAGGCGTTAAAAACACAACGCGACAACTTAGAATTGCTGTCTGACGATGAAATTATAGGTTTAGAAACGGAGTTGAAATTCATAAAAACAACGCAAACGGACTTAGAAACAGCCAAAAAAACCGCAGAAGCGCATACTAAAATATGGACGGATTGGGAAACGCTGCAAGCAGCCGCCGAAAAAGTGGCGGCAGACACCGTATATATAGCAAACGAAAAAGTGGGCTTAGCGGACAAAAAAGTAGCTTTGGCGCAGCATAAAAAGATACAATCGATACGCCCTTTTTTGCTAAAAGCAGCCGATTTGGATAAAGATATAAAAACACGAACCGCCGAGAAAAGCAGCGTACAAGTAGCATTAGAAACTATAAAAAATGAAAAAAATGCAGCAAAAATAGGATTAGATATTGCAACACAACAACTTGCGCAAATCAAAAAAGAAAACGACGCTGCACAAGAAGTAATAGCAAAAGTAAGCATTTTGGATGCGCAATTGAAAGACAAAACGGATAATTTAGCACAAAAAAATGATATTTATACTACTTTATTAGACATACAAAAAAAGATAAACGAAGACATCAATAATAATACGGCAGCTTTAAATAGCAATAAAAACGAGTACAACGCAGCAACCGAAGCCTTAAATCAAGACCCGA
>JAYWGJ010000176.1:0-6900 GCA_043778315.1 Saprospiraceae bacterium
TTAGCGTTAAATTTTTCGGCTAAATCGTTGGCGCGTTCGGCGTAAGCTGCCGCGTTTGTCCAAGTTGGATTGAGTACCTCCGACGGCACGTCGGGGCAAGTGGTCGGCATCTGCAAACCAAAACCAGGCAGTTCGCGGAACGCTACTTTACTGAGTTCGCCGTTGAGCGCGGCGGTAATCATCGCCCGCGTGAAACGCAATTTCATGCGCTCGCCTTGTCCGTACTCGCCGCCGTTCCAGCCCGTATTGATGAGCCAAACGTTGGCTTGGTGTTTTTGCATTTTTTCGCCGAGCATCGTCGCGTACTGCGTAGGGTGCAACGGCAAAAACGCCGCACCGAAACACGCCGAAAACGTAGGCTGCGGCTCGGTTACGCCCGCTTCTGTACCTGCTACTTTGGCGGTGTAGCCGTTGATAAAATAAAATTTTGCTTGTCCGGGCGTAAGTCGCGAAATAGGCGGCAAGATGCCAAAAGCATCGCAAGTTAAGAAAAATATATTTTTCGGGTGTCCGCCCACCGACGGCTCGAGCGCGTTCGCGATATGGTGTATCGGGTACGAAACGCGGGTATTTTCGGTGATATCGCTGCGCGAGTAATCAGGCGTGCGCGTACCTTCGTGACAAATAATATTTTCTAATATCGCGCCGTGCTTGATAGCTGCGTATATTTCGGGTTCTTTTTCGGAAGTGAGGTCGATGGTTTTGGCGTAGCAGCCGCCCTCGAAGTTGAACACGCCCTTGTCCGACCAGCCGTGTTCGTCGTCGCCGATGAGGTCGCGATTTGGGTCTGCGCTGAGGGTCGTTTTGCCCGTCCCTGATAAGCCAAAAAAGATAGCGGTGTCGCGTTTTTCGCGCCCTACATTAGCGGAGCAGTGCATCGACAACACATTTTTTTGGTGTGGCAACACCCAATTCAATATCGTAAAAATGCCTTTTTTGATTTCGCCCGTGTAGCCCGAGCCGCAAATTAAAATACGTTTTTTGGTAAAATCGATAATAGAGGCGTTGTGCTGACGGGTGCCATCAACGGCAGCATCGGCGAGGAACGAGGGGACGCACAATATCGTCCAGCCCGTTTTGATGCCCTCGAGTTCTGCCGCTTCGGGACGAATAAACATATTGCGCGCAAAATGATTTGCCCACGGCGTTTCGGAAATTACGCGCACATTGATGCGGTATTTCACATCGGCACAAGCGTACAAGTCGCTGATATACACTTCTTTGCGGCGCAGATGCGCACACATTTTGTCGTATAAAGCGTCAAATTTGTCCGCCGCAAACGGCTGATTGATGTGGTTCCAATCTACGCTGTCGTGCGTGAGTGCGTCATCAACCGTGAATTTATCCTTTGGGCTTCTGCCCGTAAACTCGCCCGTATTGACCATTATCGCGCCCGTATCCGAAAGCGTACCTTCGCCTTTACTGATAGTATGCTCCACGAGTTCGGTACTCGATAAGTTCCAGTAAGCGCGTTTTACGCCGCCAATACCGAGTTTGCGGAGCGTAATTTTTGGATTTTTAAGACCTATTTCTTTCATAAAAAATAATATTTTTTGATTAGAAGTGTGAAATCTACTCTTTTTTGATTTTTAAATTATGCAATATTAATCCATCGTTTTTAATTCTTTTGGTAAACGAAATATCGCGATTTAAGTTGTAATTAAATTACGGCACAAAATTAGCGAAAATTCACTATTGCAGTATCTAAATTACGATATTATTTTTATAAAAAATTTTATTCTGTTTCAATGGTTTCAAATAAATTTTAATTTTGGTTTATGTATAACGATTTTTTAATATGTATGTAATTGTAGATATTATTGATTAACTGTATTGTACAAACGGGCAAAAGCGGTTTGAGTGTAAAAGTTTTTAGACGCAGAGAAGCAGAGGAGCAGAGAAGCAAAGATGCAGAGGTTTTTGAGTATTGCAGTTGGCAGGTTTGTTTTTTTTAGTAATTTTGCAGTCAAAACGAAAAACGTTTTTGGCGTAGCAATAGTATCTCAACTTTAATGCTGTAAACAATGTTACACTATAATATTATAAACTAAAATAATAATGGATAATACTCCGATAGATAACGAACCGACGGGAGGTAATAGGTTTTTGCTGTGGCTGAAACGCGTGGGCTGGCTCGGTTTTTTCTTTTTTTTAGGAAAAGGGATTATATGGATTTTGGTGTTTTTGGGCGCGGGTAAGTTTTTTAGCAATTTATTTTCGTAATGAATACGGCTTCGCAACCTATCGGCGTGTTCGACTCGGGCATCGGCGGCTTGACCGTAGCGCACGCGCTCGCTAAACGCCTCCCGAACGAGCAACTGATTTACTTCGGCGATACGGCGCATTTGCCCTACGGCGACAAATCGGCGGACGCTATACGTTATTTTTGCTTAAAAATCGGTAAATTCCTACTCGAGCAAAACTGCAAGTGCATTGTTATCGCCTGCAACTCGGCGGCAGCGACCGCAGGTCAAGTGATGCGCGAATTTTTCGGTAACAGCGTTCCTATTATAGATGTGATAGAGCCGTTAGTGCAGCACGTCGCCGCGCAGGCGCGCTACCGCAAAGTGGGCGTTATCGCTACAAAAGCGACTATCGGCTCGGGCGTTTACGAGCGGCGACTGCGTGAGTTGCGTCCGCAAAGCCTCGATATCGCCGCGCTCGCTACGCCGCTTTTAGTGCCGATGATAGAAGAAGGTTTTTTCAAAAACAATATCAGCCGAACGATTATAGATGCGTATTTGGCGAACGAAACGCTGCAAGGCATCGACGCGCTGCTGCTCGCCTGTACACATTATCCGTTGATACACAAAGAAATAGCTGCTTTTTATGATAATAAAATCGACGTTCTCGACTCCAATACCGTTGCTGCCGAAGCCGTCGCTGCCGCGCTCACTCGCTTAGGTTTACTAAGTACGGAGCGTGCTGCGCCACATCGCTTTTTGGTTTCGGACTATACCGACTCGTTCGATTACACGGCGCGACTTTTTTATCCGAACGAAAAATTCCACTTAGAATTACATAATATTTGGGAGGAACGACTATCGTAAAAAATCATATTTCCATCAAAAAAAAGGTAAAAAAGGTGTACAATCTGTATTATTGCTAATACAAATTGTACACCTAAATTATTAGTTTTGATAATAAAGCTATCTTACTTTTACTATTTTGGTAACGTTTGTTACGCCGTTATTATCTAATACGAGCATATAAGTTCCGTCGGCGTAGTTGCCAAGATTTACGTCGTGAAAGTTCAAACCCTCGATAGCGTTATCGCGCTCGGTGAGCAGCACTCTACCGAGTACATCAACAACGGAAAACGTGACTGATGTAGCTTCATCAGAGCTGTACTCTACTTTCACCTCGTCGGTAGTCGGTACAGGATAAACCGTTACGGTGCCATTATTATTGCGCTTGCGCTCCAGTATAACCACATTAGCAGCCAACTGCGCGCTGCCGTCCGCGTCGATATTGCGCAAGCGATAATAGGATTTCACTATAGGTTTGGCATCTACCAAACTATACGAAACGGCTACATTGCTGTTGCCTGCGGCGCGTTTGCGTCCTATTTCCGTCCAGTTATTATTGCCGTCCGCTGACCGCTCTACGACGTGCCACGCCGAGTTTTGCTCAGTCGCGGTTGTCCAGTATAGGTCATTTTGCGCGCCGTTTATCTTACCATCAAAACTGAGTAGCGTGATAGGCAACGGTGTACAAGGTACGGTGCTGCTATAACAAGCGGCGGGTGCGGTTGCTATCAAATAAGACTCCGTAGCTGCCGTTGCCGAGGCTGCCGCAGGACGCGCCGCAAAAGTAGTGCGCGCGCCCGAGCCACAGCCCGCAGGCAAGGGCGCAGAAGGGTAAGAGGCAGAAGTAGTATAATGCAAATCTGCTGTGCCTGCCGCCGAGGTCACTACGCCTTGTTGAAAGCCAAAAGTACTCGCTACCGCTTGCGATTGCGCTGTACCCACATTCGGGTTAGCGTTAAGCGTAGCGGGTGTACAAGCTACGGTAGCAGGCGTGTTGTAATTAGTTAGAGTAGCGTAAATACGATAATCACCCGAAGCAACCGTACTATTAATTACGTTATAAAAAGCGGTCATTAGTGCCGTTGGAACTGACGTACCTTTGGTGTTAGTAGCGGTTTGTTGTACCCGTGAAAAATAAGTACCTGCACCTGCGCCAATAACACCTACGGGGCGATAAAACCCTGTTTCGTCAGCCGTAGGGAACAAATAATCGCCGCTTGTGGTGGTGCGTGCTAAGCGACCACGCGTACTGTTTGTACTCGTCACATAACCCGTTGTGGTTGCTGCCGAATTTTGCGACGTGAGCGACATACCGATAGCACTTGACGCACCTGCGCCACCGCTCGCCGTAGCTACGCGAGTGATAGCCGCGCCCGAAGCTGCGCCTGCGGCGGTTGCTTCGTTGGTTGGGTTGCGTACCCAAGCTAAATTGTCTTGGGTAGCCAATACCGAGCCGTTAAGGAAGAGCGTACCCGAGTTAAGCGACGCGCCTGAACCGCCCACACCGATTTCTACGTCGCCGAGGTCGGTGTTGTCGTTATTGGTGCTGCCTGCTGCGCCAATAATGGTTTTGGTGGCATCGCCCTCGAGCGAAAGGTTGTAAAAAACCATATCGCTGGCGGCTTGGGCGGTTTTGCCTGCTAGGTTTTGCGCGCCGCTCATCAAGTGAACCGTGCCGCCCCAAGCGGCTAATTGCGTCGCCGTCACCGTCCCTGATGGCGTACCCGTCACCGTAGGCAACGTACCCGTAAGCTCGCTGCCTGCGGGTTTGGTCGTTTTGTCGTAGCCGAAAATGAATTGGGCGTTGGTGGCGTTGCGCACGTCGCCTGGCGTACCCGTATTGGCATTCACAAATAAGCCACCGTCGACGATGACATTGCCTGTGCCAGTACCCGTGAACGTACCCCCAGCGATATTAGACTCGCCCACAGGCGAAGCCGTATTGACCGCCGAGATGCCGCCTTGTATGTACATGAATGCGTTAGCACCGCTTTGTATGTATATTTCGGGCGTAGCAGCGTCGTCGCCCGCTACAAACACGACTTGTTGCGCCTGCTGCGCCTGCGCCCCGAACGACAGCACCGATAGCAGCATGGACATCAATCCGATGGCTATCTTCGTTTTTAGTTTATATTGTTGAAACATATATTTTTATTTTATGGTATTAAAGGATATGGTTTGCGCGTTCCTTAATCTTTGGAAAGTACCGTTTGCTTTACCGCTCCTTTGCTGCCTATCATACCTTCTGGCGCAACCCGTTTGATAGTACCCGCAGGTATGGCATCAAAACGAACATCTTTACCGTCAAACCAAATCGGTGTTGGCGTTACGTCGTCGTTATCGTCGTGCGTGACACTACGCATTTTGGTATCAAAACTATTGTCCAAAATTTCTTTTGAAATGGTATTATTGGTATAATTTTTCAATTGACCGATTGCTATCCAAGTAAACTCTACATCTGATTTGCCGCGTTGGTTTTCAGCGATTTCGAAACCGCCGTCTTTGATGCTTACCAAATGTATGCCATTACAGTCGCCAATCGGTGTTACCGTTACGGTCACGTCATTCGTCACCATTTTGCTAAAATTAGCGTCCATCGTCACTACTGCACGACCGTCGACTAACTTGCCTTTTCCGCGAGCGGTAATATCGGCTGTTTGAGCAACGCTAGCGTAAGTAGCCACGCGCTCTTGCGCACCATCTACTTGTATCAACTGCGCGATAGGTTTGTTGGTGATAGCCGCACCGTCAATATAAGTACTAAATCTTTCGCCCCGCATATAAGTACCATATACCTGACCTTGTATCCAGCCACCCATAACGGCACCGTTCATCGCAAGTCCTACATGGCTTGTCGGCTCTGCCGTAATATTGCCTATACTACCTGCATGCGGATTATAGCGACCCGAAGCACTGCCATTAACGTGCGCTTTACTAAAACCATATACACTTACTTCTGTTCCGTTTGCTGCCCAGTAGCCTAAGCTACCGCCGTTTACTGAGCCTTGGCTAGTGCCTGTCACAAAGGTTGATATACCTATCACGCCGCCCGTTTTATTACCTGGACCAACACCCGCAGCACCATATACACCAAAAGCATACACATTGCCCGTGGCAGTAGAAACAGGCGTTTGTCCAGCTAATGATACTTTTGCACCACCAAAAAAATTGGTACCTGCCACGTCCGAATAGTTGTTCGCTTGCAAAGCAGCACCATTAACGCCTACACCGTTATTGGTTATCCACGCGCCCATATCTACGCCTGTGTAGTCGTTTTGTACATACAATCCATTAGAGCGAATACCGAACGCCGAAGCATCTACCAACCCATTAGTAGCACCATTTTTTATTACCATAGCGCGTGTAGGCGGATTAGCACCCGTAGCGGAGGCTCCTTTATTAAAAAAGTAGCCTGTATAGTTAATGACAGTGGTACCACCAGAGACTAAACCCGGAGCATTGTTTTCGGCATAGATAGCAGACCTGCTGTTGGCATAAGCATTGATAGCGTAGTTGCGTGGCGATGTAGCAGTTGCGCCCGTCACATCACCTGCATACACCGCTACCAAATCTGTACCGTTTGTTTTGGTAATCTTATTGATGCTCAAATTACCCAAACTGTCTAAGCGCAATCGTTCAATATTATTCGTTTTCACTAAAATATTGGATAGCTCTTGCTGATTAAGTACCGCGTTTGTTTTGTTTTGGTCGGCACCGAGACCGATTTTGAAACCGTCGGTGGCGGTAGAACCCGTAGAGCCAGCACCTGTATTGGTAATCTGAACACCATCACCGTTGATATTGGCATGCTCGACGTGCAATTTTGAGGTGGGCGCAGCTATGCCGATACCTACATTTTGAGCGAACGCAT
>JAYWGJ010000177.1:0-2539 GCA_043778315.1 Saprospiraceae bacterium
GGAACGAACAATATGCACACGACATCGTACAAAACTTTATCAATAAAGCCGAAACTTAAGGTTGTTCATCTTTTGTCATTTTTTATGCGTTGAACCTGAAAAACAACAAACTTGAAGGATTACGCCGCAATTGTCATTTCAAGGGGCAAAGCCGTCGAGTTAGAATTGGAATTGCATATTGCAGCAAAGCTTACGCTACAAAATTTAGTTCGTTATGTGCCACTTGCGCTTGATTTTTCTAAAGTACAAGAGTTGGTAAAGCCGAAAGACCCTAAAAAGCCTATTAGATTTAGTTTTGGGTATGCGCATCAATACTTTAAGGAGTTAAAAAGGGCAGAAAAGGCAACTTGGTTTACCGTTTTTGATAATAAGTTCCTTTCTCCTATTGCTATTTTTAATGATACCGTGATTTATAATCTATTGAATGACCCTGGAAATGGTAGTCTGTCAAAAATGCGAAACTTTGCGGCACACCCTCAAAAAAATAATTGGCAAAATATCACAAAAAAATAAGCGGAATATTATATGTAGTCGGTCAAAACATTTCTGCAAAAATGGAACGATTATTTACGATAGGAACTATTGGGACGTTGGACTTCAGTCCGACGAAAAAAAATAAACAGGTCGGGCTAAAGCCGTAACCTCCCGAGCAACAAAAGCTAAGCCCATCACTCTTTACGAATGATAGACTTAGCTATATTTTTGCCGTAAACAGCAAATAATTACTAGTGATTTATGCTTCTGCTGCTACTTCTTCCTCAGGTGCGTTGATAGCTACTACATGGAAAGTGACAGGAACAACTACCTCTTTATGGAAAGTAAGCATCGCTACATATTCACCGAGTTCTTTTACTTCCTCTGGCATTTTCACTTTTTTGCGGTCTATTTCTACACCTTTCTCTTTGAGTGCTTCTACGATGTGCGACACCTGAATGCTACCAAACAACTTGCCGCTTGCGCCTGCTTTGCTCGGGATAGTAAGGGTAACGGCTGCTGCTTTTGCACCTTCGGCTTGGTAAGTACCGAGCATTTTGCCCTCGCGGTACTCTATTTGGCGCAATTTCTCTTTGAGGTTTGCCAAATTTGTTTTGTTAGCGACCAACGCCTTTCCTTGCGGAATGAGGTAATTACGTCCGAAGCCATCTTTTACTGTAAGTACGTCGTACTCGTTACCGAGCTTTTCTACGTCTTGGATTAATATAATTTGCATGACTAATTTTATTTTTTTAGATAATAGTATCCTAAAAACGTACTACTTATTAGCACCGTTTTTAGCGAACAACGGCCTGAACTTACTTCATCAAATCGGCAACGTAAGGCATAAATGCCAGGTGACGGGCGCGTTTTACTGCGGTCGCTACTTTACGTTGAAATTTGAGTGAGTTACCTGTGATGCGGCGCGGCAATAATTTGCCCTGCTCGTTCACGAATTGCAACAAAAACGTTTCGTCTTTGTAGTCAATATATTTGATACCAAACTTACGGAAACGGCAATATTTTTTGCGTTGTGCGGCAATGTTTGGGTTATTTAAAAACTTTATATCGTCTCTACTTGCCATGATATTTACACTTCTGGTTGATTAAAATTTACGGTTAATTTTGTCCCTTTCGGGGTAATAAATACTTATTTTAAAGTAGCCTAAACTAATTTATTTCAGACACGCAAAATTACTCGGCAGCATCGGCTGCTTCTGTTGCGGCTAAGGCTGCTGCGGCTTCTGCTGCTGCCTCCAACGCTTTTTTGCGCTTGTTACCAATCAAACCTGCGCGTTTATCCGCGTTGAATTTGATGCCATGTTTGTCTAACGACACAGTCAAGAAACGCAATATTTTTTCGTCACGGCGCAAAGCCAATTCGAATTTGACGATAAAATTACCGTCTGCGTTGCTGTGTTCCACACAGTAGTAGGTGCCTGAGTGACGCTTCGAAATCGGGTAAGCCAATTGGCGCAATCCCATTTCATTAACGTGTACGATGCTACAACCTGCTGCGGTTAATAAATCGATATACGTTTGCGCTGTCGCTTTCATGTCATCACCCGACAGCACTGGATCGATGATGAACGTTGTTTCGTAATGTCGCATTACTTGAACAAATTTAAAATTAAAGTTAAAATTACATTTTTTATTATCCAAACGAGTAATCATTGCAAACTACACCTTTTGGGCTGCAAATGTACGGTTTTATTTTTGTTTATTAATAAATATTTTAAATTTTATTTGTTATAATTAGAAAAAGAAAACAAAAACACCTTCAAATCCTTTAAATTCAAGATTTTGAAGGCGTTTTATATTAAAAAAATTGATTTTCCTTATCTGCCAAAACTCTGCAATTGCGCCAAAAAGACATTTATCATTTCGGGTCGCATGACTGCCGATATAGCGATTGTACCAAACAATCCCCACGCTGCGCCCCAAAAATGCGCGCCGTGACCGATGCCGTCGCCGCCGCGCCGCGCCATATAAGACGAGTACGCCAAGTACAAACCGCCCCAAACGACCGCAGGCAACGGCAAAAAGTACACATATATAGTACTCC
>JAYWGJ010000178.1:0-31361 GCA_043778315.1 Saprospiraceae bacterium
TACGCATTTAAACAGTAAATATGTGGCAGAGCTAAAACTATGGCGCGGCGCGAAAGCGCACGAAAAAGGACTCGTCCAACTTGCCGATTACTTAGACCGCCAAAACTTAGACGAAGGCTATTTGCTCATTTTTGACCATTCGGAAGTTAAAGAATGGCAGTCGGAAGAGATAGCAGTCAATGGTAAAGCGACTTTCGCCGTGTGGGTGTAGTAAAATCAGTACACAAAACCTTACAAAACGCCGATTTGGTAGTTTTGTAAGGTTTTTTTATTATTGAAAAAATAGACGCTTTCCTAAGCAAAGGATAAAAAATAATCTTTTCAAAAAAATATTGTACTTTTGTAATCCGAATTTCCACCCCAAAAAATCATTCAAAAAAACAAACAAAATGAAGCTACGCGCAGATAATTTAGTCCGTAAATACGGCGCACGAACGGTCGTGAAGGGCGTATCTATCGAGGTCAATCAAGGCGAAATAGTGGGTTTGCTCGGACCGAACGGCGCGGGCAAAACCACGACTTTTTATATGACGGTCGGGTTTATCAAGCCTACGGTCGGCAAAGTTTTTTTGGAAGACCAAGAAATCACGACGCTCCCGATGTACAAACGGGCGCAAATGGGCATCGGCTACCTGCCGCAAGAAGCCTCTATTTTCAGAAAACTGAGCGTAGAAGACAATATAAAAGCGGTTTTGGAGATGACGACGCTCTCCAAAGCGGCGCAGCGCGACAAATTGGAGAGTCTGATTGGCGAGTTTCGGCTGCAAAAAGTACGCAAAAGCAACGGCGACACGTTGAGCGGCGGCGAACGCCGCCGCACCGAAATAGCGCGAGCCTTAGCCGTCGACCCTAAGTTTATACTCCTCGACGAGCCGTTTGCGGGCATCGACCCGATTGCCGTCGAAGATATTCAGTACATCGTGGCGAAGCTAAAAACCAAAAATATCGGTATCCTGATTACCGACCACAACGTGCAGGAAACGCTGAATATCACCGACCGCGCCTACCTCATGTTTGAGGGCGACATACTAAAAGCAGGCACTGCCGAAGAACTCGCCGCCGACGAAATGGTGCGTAAAGTCTATCTCGGCAGAAACTTCGAGCTGCGCCGAAAAGATTTGACGTGGACGGAAGAAGATGCGGAATAGGATTTCCTTAGCAATAAAAATGGCGCGAAAATATTATAAATCATCAAAAAAATAAATATGACTGATGCAATCATTCCTTTGCTCTCTTTAATCGCACTTGAAGTGATACTCGGGATTGACAATATTATTTTCATCTCTATTTTGGCAGACAAACTGCCCGAAAACCAACGTAACAAACTTCGTTATTGGGGTATCGGTTTGGCTATGGTGATGAGGCTGATTCTGTTGGCTTTTATTTCGTGGATACTCAAATTAGACCAAACCCTTTTTACGCTGTTGGACACCGACTTTACAGGTAAAGGCTTGATTTTGATTGCAGGCGGTCTGTTTTTGATTTATAAAAGCACCAAAGAAATCCATCATAAAACCGAAATAGCTAACGATAGCGCGCCGACTATTCCTAAAAACAATACTTTTGCAAAATTACTTTCCGAGGTTATCATCTTGGATTTAGTATTTTCTATCGACTCTATCATTACCGCCGTAGGAATGGTGCAACAACTTTGGGTGATGTACACGGCTGTAATCGTAACGGTTTTGATTATGCTCGTTGCCTCCAAGCCTATAAGTGAGTTGATCAGAAACCACCCTTCTTTCAAAATCCTTGCCCTATGCTTTTTGATGATGATAGGATTATCGCTTATCGCAGAAGGGTTTCACTTCGAAATACCGAAAGGATACATTTATTTCTCGATGGCATTTGCTTTTTTGGTCGATATAATTCAAATGAAAACGGTAAAACAAAAATAGAAGGGAACTTTTATTTATAAATATTGGTTCTTAAAAATGTAGTTCAAATTTACTTATTGAAACCAAAACGCCTTCAAAAATAAACAGGTAAAAAATGAAGGTAACATTATTTATATCGGTTTTAGTTTTTGGTTCGTTAGTCCAAAAATCTTATGCTCAAAATATCGACTTGGGTAGTTGGAACATATTAAATCTAAAATACAATATTAGCGATAAATGGAGTGTTTTTGGCGAGGCGCAACTGCGGTCTTTAAAATTCTACAATAATTTTCATTATTACGAATATAAAGGAGGCGGTAATTACAAAATCCACAAAAATGCTACACTATCGCTCGGTGCGGGCAGCTATCAAACCTACAAAGAAGGTGGCGATTTCGTCCTGCCCAAAAATAACGACGAGTTCAGGGTTTGGCCTCAAATAGTCCTCTTTCAAGCCTTAGGCAACCTCAAAATAGAGCAGCGATACCGCGCCGAATTTAGGTTTACGAGCAATGGCTATCGCAATAGGTTCAGGTACAGATTAGGCGTAGCTTATCCGTTTGGTAGCCAAAGAAATAATTATAAACCGTTTCAGGTAAGTGCGAGTAACGAGTTGTTTTTCACCAACAAAGAACCCTATTTTGAACGAAACAGAATGCTGCTTGCCTTTAATTACAAACCCTCCAAGGTAACAACGCTCCAAATCGGTTATTTACACCAATTCGACTACAAAATAAACGACGAAACAGGGCGAGATTTTTTGCAAATAGGCTACTTTATTGAAATATTTAGCACGCAATCACCAATCACCAATTACAATATTGACCTTAAAGACAACTAATAAATACGATAGTACCACAGGTGCAAAATCATTGAAATTAACTATACGGAATAGCCGAAAACCGTTTTACAAAGTAGGCAAAACTAAATTTTAACGTATGAATAAAGCAGTAGTAAAAGCATTTTCGTTGTTAGGTTTAACCTCCATTATGCTTGCTTGCAACCCAGCGACAAAGGCTGATGAAAAAAAGGAGGTTGCCAATGCCGCAACGCCAACGCAAGTCGTAACTCACGTTATGACAAAAGAAGAGCAGGCGAAACTCACGCCCGACGACGTGTTGCAGCAGTTTAAAGACGGCAACAAGCGGTTTCAAAGCGGCGCAACTACCGTAAGAGACCACAGCGCGCAAGCGCGCAAATCTGCTCCTGGGCAGTTTCCAAAAGCGGTTGTATTGAGTTGCCTCGACAGCCGAGTACCCGTCGAAGATGTTTTTGACCAAGGCTTAGGCGACATTTTTGTAGGCAGAGTAGCGGGCAACTTTGTAAACGAAGACCTTTTAGGAAGCATGGAGTTTGCTTGCAAAGCCGCAGGCGCAAAATTGGTATTCGTATTAGGTCATCAACATTGTGGCGCGGTAAAAGGGGCTATCGATGATGTCAAATTAGGCAACATAACAGCTATGCTTGCCAAAATCAAGCCTGCAGTAGCGATGAGCCAAGACTTTAAAGGCGAAAAAACCTCCAAAAACGATGCGTTTGTCAAGCACGTTTCAGAAAATAATGTGCGCCTTGCCATGAAAAATATCAGAGAAAAAAGTCCTATTTTGAAAGAGATGGAGTCGAAAGGCGAAATCAAAATCGTTGGCGCATTTTATAACTTGGCTGAGGGCAATCTCGAATTTATAGAAAAATGATAAAACACCTGATTTTCCTATTTATATTATTTTTGGGCATCAACGGACAACCCCTTTATGCTCAAAACAATCGGTTGAACACCAATGCAAACATTGGTTGGTACAACTACTTCGGCACATTTAAAGTGTCAGAAAAAGTCGGTATTCATACCGAATATCAATGGCGCAGAGATGAGTTTGTTATTAAATGGCAACAAGGGTTGGCAAGGGTTGGGGTCAATTATCAACTCTCTCCGACCGTCCTATTTAGAGTAGGCTATGCCTTCATCGAAACCTATCCTTACGGCGAACTCCCTATCAATGGCTTTGGTAAAAGTTTTTCGGAGCATCGGCTATTTCAAATGGCGCAACTGTCTCATAAAGAAGGCATTGCAGATTTTTCGCATCGCTTTATGTTGGAGCAGCGATTTGTGGGCAGATACACAAGTGCTGCCCTTACCGAAGAGGACGAGTACCCGTTGCTCAGCCGACTGCGGTATATGATGAGGCTTCAAGTGCCGCTAAAAGGCAGCGAAATGAAGGATAATACGCCCTATTTTGCCCTTTATGACGAAATATTTATCGGTTTCGGCAAAAATGTAAATGCTAATATTTTTGACCAAAACCGTATTGGTATTTTATTGGGCTACCGATTTAATAAAAATATCAGGGTCGAACTCGGCTATTTAAACCAAACTTTGCAGTTCGGCAGACAAATCGCAGGGCAAAACGTATTTCAGAATAATAATGGTATTATACTCAATACAAATTTCAATCTCGATTTGACAAAGAAAAAATAAAATTACCGCAAAGTCAAGTATTTATCACACAATTATCGGCTGTTCGGCTAAAATATAGCTGGGTAGCCGATAATTTTATTAAATCAACAACAACAACAACAACAACCTATGTGGTGTATAATCCTAAACCCGAACGCGGCTAACGGCGAAGCCGCGCGGCAGCGTGCAGCCTTAGAGCGGCACTTGCAGGAGCAAAAAATAGCCTACACCATAGCGGCTACAACCGCCAAAAATCACGCGACTGCCTTAGTGCAGCAAAGCGTAGCGGCAGGACATCGGCGGTTCGTCGCCGTAGGCGGCGACGGGACTATCAACGAAGTTGTGAACGGTATTTGTACGCAAAACATAGCCGCCGTTAGCGATTTGACCTTAGCGGTAATCCCTATCGGGACAGGAAATGATTGGATAAAAATGCACCGCATTCCGAATAATATTGCCAAAGCTGTGACATTACTAAACGACCATAAAACCATAAAACACAGTATTGGCAAAGCAATATATTATGATGATAATGATGATGCTAATAATAAATCGGCGACTCGATACTTTATGAATGTGGCGGGTTTGGCTTACGATGCTTTTGTGGTGCAACAAACGCTACACGAAAAAAATCGTTTTTTGCCAAGCAAAATTTTCTATATGTATCTGATATTCAAGTGTTTATTTCAATATACGCCCGAGCGCGTAAAAATAATATTAGATAACGGCGCGACCGTAATAGAAGACGAAGTTTATACTATCAATATAGGTGTATGCAGTTATAGCGGCGGCGGCTGTTGCTTTGTGCCGCAGGCAAACCCTGCTGCCGATACGCTCGGTGTGACAGTCATTCGCGCCGTTTCTAAACTAAATGTGCTGCTAAGTACGCCTTTATTTTACAATAAAAAAATAGGTACGCACCCAAGAGCGAGTTTGCACACCGCCAAAAATATTACCATACAACACGCGGGCGAATTGCCGACGCGCTTAGAAACCGACGGCGAGTTTTGCGGCTATTCGCAAGTCGATATTTCGCTATATCGCGAACAGTTGAACGTCGTTGTACCCAAATAACGTGCTTAGAGACAAGGCACGCCTTGTCTTATCAAGGCAGAAAGGCTTATCGACACCGTCGATAAGCCTTTTTTTATCAAAAACCTATAAGATTTCTAAAACCTTATAGGTTTATAGGTCACTACGACGGTTCTACCACAATTCCCTGCGCCAAAATACTTTCTATCGCCTCGCGTATCACGGGCAGCGCGTTGAAAAGTTGCTCGTAAGAATCGACCACAAAATATTTGTCTTGAAAACGGTCTTTGATGTACGGCGTATCCAAAATCGTATCGATATCGAACGGAACGTGCGTTGCTTTTTCGCTCACACTAAATACGCTTTCGCCAGGCGACGACAAGATACCCGCGCCGTAAATTTTGAGTTCGCCGCGCTCTTGTATCAAACCGAACTCAACCGTAAACCAGTACATTCGAGCGATAAGCTCTACTGCGGTCGGGTCTTCTATGTGCGCTAACGCAATGTCGCTCAACCCTTTAAGGTAGTTGCAGAAAAAATGTTCGCTCAACAGCGGAACGTGACCGAACACGTCGTGAAACATATCGGGTTCCTCGATATAGTCGATTTGACTGAGCTTGCGCAACCAGGTTGTAGCAGGAAATTCGCGGCGCGCCAAATGCTCAAAAAACGGCTTATTGTCTATTAAACCAGGTACAACGTACACCGTCCAGCCCGTAGTCGGCTCCAGTTCGGCGTTAATCACCGAAAAACGCGGCACACGGTCGGGTACAAACTGCACTTTTTCGATGCCTTTCAGATACGCATCGGTCGCTATCGCGGGCAAATGCTTCATCTGTGCAGCGTAAAGCAGCGACCAAACGCGGTGGTCTTCTTCGGTGTAGTTGTCGTATTCTTGTACCATTTTGCTCGTAGCAATCATCGTATATTAATTATTGTGTGAAGATGAATTGTACTCAATTTACAATTTTTTATTATTATAATATCACAAAATTAAACCTCTTATTGATATAACCTAATAAAAATAAAATATTTTTTTGTTTATAAATTAATTATAATATTTAAAATATTGGCTATTAAGTTATTATAAATATAAATAGTATTAATATTGTAAATTTAAACAAATAAAAAGACAATACTGATTGCTCAATATTGCCTTTTTAGGAAAGAAGAAAAAATAAGTAGTGCCAAAATATTGCGAAGGATTTTGTGACAAAACAAGGCAGATTTGACGTGCAATGCAGCGCATTGTAAGGATAATCTAACGAAGTTTTGGCGCGAAAGACGAGAAATATTGGTACTGGTTATTTTAGACGCTTTTCTTAGCTGAAATTCTTATATTAGAAGGTTCTGTCGTAAGTCACAAACAAGCCTTCTACAAACTGCGTGCCTTTTCCCAAACGGTAGCCCACAGGCAAACCTATCGCAGGTGTACCGAGTCCGCCGCTATCTTTTTTGATGACATCAACATTATCGTCATACCATAAATTGGTGCTTACGGCTACGCCCCAACCCTTGAAAATATTGAATTTGGTGGTTGTACCCCAATCTACAATGATATTTTGTGGCTTGTAGAGGTAGTTATTAAACAAGTTTAAACTAGTTTGGAAATTGATTTTTTTATCAAAAAACGACTCTTTGTAGCTTACCGCTAACGATGCACCGAGTTGTGTCGTGATTTTGCCAGGATTTGTGATAGTTCCCGCGTCATCTTTGAACACTCTATTGCCCATTACGCCCGTTTTTGCGATGTTTTCGTTCATCACGAACAACATACGCAGCGTAGCAGGCGAAAACATCACCGAAAAATTTTCGGTCGGCTTGTAATCAATACCAGGCGCGAGCGTAAATAGGGCGGGCGAGAAAAAATCGGACGCAATAGGATAAATGCCGCTACCTTCCAAACCCGCTCGCGGCGTGAGTGTGTTGCCCACATAAGTCGCGCTCAACTGACTGCGAAAAGTGGAAGCTACCGAGTAGTAAAAAGGCGAATTGTCGGCAAGACTGTAGCCAAATTTCGAGCCTAATTGTAGGTTATCGACTGATTTTGTGAACGGCACATCGCTGAGGCTTACGCCCAAGCTACCGATTTTTTGAATGCCGAATTGCATCACACCAACGTTGTCCCAGCTCATACGCCCATGATGATAGGTCGCCGAACCCGACAAAATACCGCGAACGCCGATTTGTTCGTTACCTGCGCCTAAGCGCGGATTGATGAGCGCGGTTTGGTCTAAACCCAAGCCTAAGCCTGCTTTTTTTGTCCAGCCTTCCTCCAGCTTAGCAAGGTCGCCTTTTTCTTTGAGTTTTTCTTCTTTTGTCGCTTGCGCCAACGCAGAAGTAGCAACTATTGCAGCCGCTAATGTGAGTGTAGTAATTTTACTGATTTTCATGAAAATTGGTTTAAATAGATAAATAAATGGTTGATAATTTTGTGATAAAATACATTGTTTTGTGACGTGCCTTTTTTTATACTATTTAGACGCAGACATCGCCGTAAAGGTACTTTTAAATATTAGATATTTTTATATTAATAACGAATACAAACATTTTTGGCTTCCGTAAAAAAGCGGAGTGCTTCCACGCCGCCCTCGCGCCCTACGCCGCTATTTTTTACGCCGCCAAACGGCGTTCGTAAGTCGCGGAGCAGCCAACAATTCACCCAAACGATGCCCATTTGTAGCTGTTCGGCTACGCGGTGCGCCCGCGCAAGGTGCTGCGTCCATACTTGCGCCGCCAAGCCGTAACCCGTACTATTTGCATATTCTATCGCTTCATATTCGCTGTCAAACGGCGCGATTGTGACAACAGGACCGAAAATTTCTTCTTGATTCGTGCGGCAGTCGTGCGGCAAATTTTCTATCACCGTAGGTGCAATATAATAGCCGTTTTTTAGCTCGTCGGCTAATACCACGCGGTGTCCGCCGCAAAGCACCGTTCCGCCCTCCGCTTGCGCTAAGTCAATGTATTGCAACACTTTATGTAGGTGCGCTTCGCTGACGACTGCACCAAAATTTGTGGTATCGGCGAGCGGGTCGCCACATTTGAGGTTCGCTACACGCGCCAAAAATTCCGCCTTAAAGCGGTCATATATACTGCGTTCTATAAAAATACGCGAGCCGCACAAGCAAATCTGTCCTTGATTCGTAAACGCGGAGCGCACCGCCGTACTCACCGCCTCCTCAAAATCGCAGTCCGCAAAAATGATATTTGGGTTTTTTCCGCCGAGTTCTAACGATAGTTTTTTGAACATCGGTGCGGCTACCCGCGCAATGTACGCGCCCGTAGCCGTTCCGCCCGTAAACGAAATCGCTTTGATACGCGGGTGCGCGACTATCGCCTGCCCGACGGTAGTTCCGTAGCCGTGCAAAATATTGAGTACGCCACTAGGAAAACCGACCTCGATAGCCGCCTGCGAGAGCATAAAAGCGGTCATCGGCGTTATCTCCGACGGCTTCGCTATCACGCAATTGCCTGCCGCGAGCGCGGGCGCAATCTTCCAGGTGAAGAGGTAAAGCGGCAAATTCCAAGGCGAAATACACCCGACCACGCCTATCGGTCGGCGCAACGTGTAGTTGATAGCGGTCGGCTGCTCCGTGAAATGCGACTCGGAGGCGTACTGCTCTACGGCGGACGCGAAAAACCGCAAATTATGCACCGCACGCGGAATATCCATCGTGCGTGCCAGCGCAATCGGCTTGCCATTATCTACCGCTTCGGCGTAGGCAAAATCCTCCAAATGCTGTTCTATATAGTCTGCCAAGCGGTTGAGGTGACGCGCACGAGTCTCTACGCCACACGCCGACCACCTATAAAATGCAGCTTCGGCAGCGGCTACGGCGGCGGCTACATCGGCAGTATCGCTATCGGCTATCGCCGCATAAACCTCGCCCGTCGACGGTTTGTAGTTATCAAAATATTGCGCGGAAGCGGCAGGCACTAACGCGCCGTCGATGTAATTGTATATTTTTCGCATGATTTTTTGAGTTTATACTATAATGTGTGACAAAGGTAAAAATAGAATTTAAAAGATGCGCTTAAAGTTTAAAAATAGAAATGTATCTTTGTTCTGCAAAAGCAACAAAAACTTCAATATTTACGTTATTGTTGTAGCGTAAGCAAAAAAAAACAAGTATTTTATCTTCCACCCAAAAAATTTACTGATGAGCAAAATACAAATAATTGCAGCATTACTGCTAATAATAACCACGCAAACCGCGCAAGCGCAGCAGATTGTACTCAAACCCGACACGCACACCACCGCCGATGAGCAGCAAAATCATAAGCGTTTGCGTGACATGATGCGCGCCGACGCGGCGCAGCCTGCCGCTAAGATATTGCGACCGCAAGCCCTCAATTTTCCGTTGCGGATAGGCGTAGTTATCAATCCCGAAAACCCGCAATATCCCACGCAGACACAGCTAATCAAAACGATAGCGCGGCTTAATAAGGGTTTTTCTAAAGCGGCGATTCAGTTTACTATCGTCCAAATAGATACTATTTTTTCGGATTATACTTTGGAGAATTTGTCGGACGATAGCTATATGCCGTACCGCGATTTCTCCAAACAAGTAGATTTCAAGGACACTTTAAGTTTATTTTTATTTGATTATGACCCTAATTTTTGTCGCATCACGGGAGAGAGTGTGAGTTGCCGCAGACAGTCAGGGTTTTCGTATATTCTATCAGAAGAGACGAATAATGTGGTGATGAGCAAATTTGATTTGGAGGATTACAAAGTAGCAGCGCACGAGTTTGGTCATTTTTTTGGTTTATACCATACTTTCGAGGAGAAATTTGGGCGCGAACTACCCAACGGCGACAATTGTGAAACCACAGGCGACCTGATATGCGATACGCCCGCCGACCCGGGTAGCGTGTATGAGGTGTATGTCAATTCGGCAGATTGCGAGATGCTCAATAAACTTGACGAAGCCACACAGCAATACTATAAACCCTTGATTTCCAACTATATGGCGTACTACAAACCTTGCTATATGCAGGAGTATAGTTTTACAAATCAACAAAATAGAGCCTTGTTTTTGGCTTCGCGAAGTAATTTGCGCAAGCATTTTGCGAGTGTTGTGGTACAACCTACCGTTGCGCCAGTTCTCGCGCCTGCTATTGCACCAGTTGTTGCGCCTGCGGTTACGCCTGCGCCTGCCGTGACAGGCGAGCGTGACAGGTAAGATTGGATTTCATCGGTGTGCGGGTTAAAACCCGCACAGAATTAGATAGGTCTCGGGTTCGAATCTCGACGCCATCATCAATATGGTTTCAAAAACCTTAAAATCCTTTTAGAATAAGGGTTTGGAGGTTTTTACTTTTTCGGAATATTTCACTTTATTGCGCGTTTTTTCTACATTTGTGTCAGTTAGGTTTCACTAATACATAAATGTTTCACTAAAATATGCGTCATAATCACAGTACTAAGTTCTTTTTGAAGACTACTGCAAAAGCAAAAAGCAACGGTTTCCCCGTGTATGCTCGGCTTATTTGCAACCGACAAAAAGCAGAAATTTTCAGAAAATTAATAATTTTATAAATCTTTGATTTACAAAAAAGTCTTACGGGTTTGTCTTGTAAGGCTTTTTTGTTTTAAATGTAAATTTACACGCCTGTAAAACTCGTTTTGCCTGTTTTACCACTTGTTTTACCCACTGTTTTACCTAATAAAGTGTAGGTAAAACGCTTTATTATTTCTTTTTTTGAACGACAATTCCGTGCAGGTGAGCGCGGCGTTGAGCGTATTTTTTGCGTTGGGGTGTGGATTGGAGTATTAGAAAACTAATCAAAATACAAAATATTTAATGTATTTATCTAATTCCGAAAACGAAATGTATAAAAAAATATTATCTTTGTTTTTTGATTTTCAATAGCTGATTTTGCTGTGTTTGATTTTCATTATCTTTACCCAAATCTTTAATAAATAAACGGTCAAAATTAAAATATGAATAGCGTTTTAGACAACTTCAAGGGAAACAAAGTAGGTGATTTTTTGAAAGAACAAATAAAGCCTGAGGCACAATTGTCTATTGTATCCGCTTATTTTACCATTTATGCCTATGAAAAAATGAAAACCGAGCTTGAATCGATTAAAAAACTCCGTTTTCTTTTTGGCGAACCTACTTTTATACAAAAAATAGACCCAAACAAGGTCAATACACGCGACTTCAAAATAGAGGACGATAGTTTATCTATTCCGACCGAGTCGCAATTGACGCAAAAAGCGATTGCGAGGGATTGTGCGGCGTGGTTGAAAGAGAAAGTAGAGATAAAGTCGATGGTAAAGCCTAATTTCTTGCACGGTAAAATGTATATTGTGGATAATGAAGGTAAAAAAAATGATGCCGCTATCGTGGGCAGCTCTAATTTTACGGTAAACGGTTTGGGTTTGGGCGGCAGCCCAAATATAGAACTGAACGTCAAAATAGACAGTCAAGCGCAATTTTTAGAACTCTCCGATTGGTTTGACGAGTTATGGAATAATACAGACGGTATGGTGGAAGACGTGAAGCAAGACGTTTTGAAGTATATCGAGCAATTATACCAAGACAACGACTCCGAATTTGTGTATTTCAAAACCTTGTATCATGTTTTTTACGATTACCTGACAGAGCAGGATAGTGTAAACGATTTGGACGATACGGGTTTTTATGATACCGAAATTTGGGCAAAACTCTACGATTTTCAGCGTGATGGCGTGCGCGGTACTATCGATAAAATGCGCAAATACAACGGTTGCATTTTGGCGGACAGCGTGGGTTTGGGTAAGACCTACGAAGCCTTAGCCGTCATCAAATATTTTGAAATGAAAAAACAGAAAGTGCTAGTATTGTGTCCTAAAAAACTGAGCAATAACTGGACGGTATATCAAGGTTTCAAATCAAATAAAGAGAACAAATTTCAGCAGGACGATTTGCGTTACAACGTGATGTACCATACGGATATGGGCAGAACGACTGGTCGGTCGGAGGCGGACGGGCTACAATTTGACTCGTTAGATTGGGGCAATTACGATATGGTGGTGATTGACGAAAGCCACAATTTCAGAGGCAACCCGATGGAAAAAGTGAACGATGAAGGTGCGATAAAGTACAATCGCGCCAAATGGTTGATGGAAAAAATCATCAAATCGGGCAGAGAAACCAAGGTGCTTTTGCTTTCGGCAACGCCTGTAAATAATAATTTGCGCGATTTGCGCAACCAACTGTATTTGATTACGGGCGGAAAAAACGCCCTCAAAATAGACCATACCCGCATTCCCGATTTGGCGCAAACCCTGAAAACAGCGCAAACCGTTTTTACAAATTGGGCTGACTTTACCAAAAATCCGAACCGCCGAACAAGCGACCTTTTGGAGCGGCTCGATACCTCGTTTTTCAAACTCCTCGATGGCATGACGATTGCCCGCTCGCGCAAGCACATCACGCAGTTTTACGACCTTACCCAAATAGGGCAATTCCCAAAACGCGAAAAACCGATTTCTATTTCGCCGAAAATAGACTTGAAAGATAGGTTTCCGTCTTACGAAAATATCAGCGAACAAATTTCGGATTTCAAACTAAGCATTTACAACCCGTCCGCGTATGTGACCGAAGCTAACAAAAGTAAATACGGCATCAAAACCGATGCAGAAATAGCAGCAGATACACAAGATAAAGCGAAAGCGAAGAAAAAAAATCAATTAATAATACATACAGAACCAAATTTTGACCAAAATCAACGCGAGTATTTTCTGATTGGTATGATGAAAGTCAATTATTTGAAGCGTATGGAAAGTTCTATCAATAGTTTTTCTATCTCTATCGACCGTACTATTGAAAAAATTACGACCTTGCAAAACAATATTGAATTATATAAGAAAACGAGAATGGAAGTTGATATTTCTAACGATATTGTTGTGGCAAACGAATTTGACAAAGAGGACGACGACTACACCGACCCGAACGAAATAAACGCCGAGAGCGGCTTTGATACCAAAAAGAAAGAAAAATCGAGCATAAAAGAAGCTGTTTTAGCACCGCAAGTAGGTAAAAAACTCAAATTTAGCCTTGCAGATATCGACCTAGATGCGTGGCTCAAAGACCTCAAACGCGATAAGGATACGCTATTATCTATATATAATAATGCCGCCGTTATTACCGCTAACCGCGATGCAAAACTCGACGCACTCAAAAAACTAATTGCCAATAAAGTCAATAAACCTAAAAATGGTGCGAATAAAAAAATCATTATTTTTACGGCGTTTGCCGATACTGCCAAATATATTTATGATAATCTGAAACCTTTGGTAATAACCGATTTGAAATTGAATATCGCACGAATAGCAGGTAGCGACACCGAAACGTCGTTTGGTAAAAATGAATTTAATACCATTTTAACGCATTTTTCGCCCATCTCCAAAGAGCGCAAAATAAAGGACGGCATGGCGCATTTTAGCGAAGAAATCGATATTTTGGTCGCGACGGATTGTATCAGCGAAGGGCAAAACCTGCAAGACTGTGATTATCTGATAAACTACGACATTCATTGGAATCCCGTCCGCGTCATTCAGCGTTTCGGGCGGATTGACCGGCTTGGTAGCCAAAACAAAACGATACACCTTATCAATTTCTGGCCCACGCCCGACCTCGACAAATACATCAACCTCAAACACCGCGTAGAGGCGCGCATGGCACTCGTCGATATTACCGCAACGGGCGAAGACAATATTTTGAATACCGAACAAATCGAGGATATTATCAAAGAAGACCTCAAATTCAGGAACGAGCAGCTCAAAAAACTAAAAGAGGAAGTCATCGACCTCGAAGACATGAACGATTCGGTCTCGTTAAGCGATTTTTCTATGCAAGACTTTCGACAAGAAATACGCAATTATTTTCAAGAGAACATCAATAAATTGCGCAACGCGCCGCTCGGCTTATTCGCGATTGTGCCGTCGCCGACGGGCGAACACGCCGATTATTACAAACCAAATATCTTTTCTGACAACTTAACGAACAGAATAAAATCAGGTGTTATCTATTGTCTGCGCATGAAAAACGAGCTACAAGGTGGCGATAAAACGAATCCTACGCACCCTTATTTCTTGATTTATATTTATAATGACGGACAAGTGCGCTTTTCGTTTACGGGTATAAAACCTATTTTAGAGATTTTCAAAGCCCTTTGCGTCAATCAAAAACAGGCGATAGAGTCGCTTTGCGATATTTTTAATAACGAAACCAACCAAGGCAAAAATATGGAGCAGTACACCGATTTACTCAAAAAAGCATTGGCGCATCTCAACGCTGATTTTAAACAAAAACTGAGAACAAGTCTAAGTTCTGACCCGTTTGCGGTCATTCAGAAGCGAACAGACGCAACAGATATGTCAAAATTAGACAATTTCGAACTCATCACTTGGCTGATTATTAAATAGCGGTCAGGACTAAAAACGTTAAGGTTTTCGAAACCTATAACGTCTGAAACAAAACCAACCGAACCGAAACGGTATAGGTTTTCGAAACCTATAACGTCTGAAAACCAATAAATAAATAACCAACCGAACCGAAACGTTATAGGTTTTCGAAACCTATAACGTCTGAAAACAACCCAGCCAACCGAAACCTATAACGTCTAAACCAATAAATAAAAAATGGCGAGTAAACTATATCAAGTAAAGTTCGAGCCAGGTAAGCGTTACCACGTCTTCAACCACGCCACGGGATTCGATAAGTTGTTTTTGAGCGATGAAAACAAGCGTTATTTCCTGCAACGCTACGCCGAATACATCGAGCCAGTTTGCAAAACCTTTGCGTACTGCTTGATGAACAACCATTTTCATTTGTTGGTGGAAGTTCGCTCAGAGGCGGAGTTAAGGGCGTTTTTCGCTACGCGGAAGCAGCGTGAAGTGTTGCCGACGCTGCACCAAATAGTGATGCAGGAGTTTAGTAATCTTTGCAATGCGTATGCTAAGGCATTCAACAAGCAGCATAAGCGACGCGGCGCGTTGTTTTTGGATTATATCCGACGCATAGAAATAGATACGTTTGCTTATACGCAACAAATGGTGAAATATATACATTTCAACCCTATTAAGCACGGCTTTACCGACCGTGTACAAGACTGGCAGTTTTCGTCCTTTTATAGCATTATTACTGAGAAACCAAGCCGTCTGGATCGACAAACGGTGTTGGACTGGTTTGGCGGACACGAAGCGTTCCTAGCTGTGCATAATTTTGATGGCAGCGATTGGTATAAGGACGATATTGATTTAGAGTTTGGTATGTATTGAGGTAAAAAAACAACCCAGCCCAACCGAAAACGAACCGAACCCAAACGTTATAGGTTTTCGAAACCTATAACGTCTAAAACAAAAACCTCAACCAAAAATGACAAAAGAGAATATACAAACCGCGCTCCAGAACGCCCAAAAAAAACCGCAAAACCTCGATTTTGCAACTGCCGCTTGTGCGCTTTTCCAACAATTAGGCTACGATACAGGGCGCAGCTTAGATTTGGGCGACGAGCCTTACGAGCAGTTCAAAACGGATTTTAAAGATGAAATTCCTAACTTTTTCAATGAAAAACTCGCGCTCGTCCACGAATGGCAAAGCATTGCTAACCTTTTTCAGCTTACCGAAGACGAAATAATACCGCAACATTCGCTTTTTGCTGCAAATAGTAAAGATACAGACCTCAAAAACTGGCAGTCCTACCTCTTTTTTGGTGTAGAACTTGCGGGCGAAAACTATACCCGCACTGCCCTGAGCGATATTACTCGACAGCTCAATCGCCTTTATCCTGCGCCCGTGACCGTCCTGTTTCGGTATGGCACAGGTAAAAACACGCGCCTAACGCTCGCCGTCACGAGCCGCCGACCGAGTAAAACCGACACTTCGCAAGTCGTGACAGGCAAAGTGACGCTCATTAAAGACATCAATTGTGCCAATCCGCATCGGGCGCACCTCGATATACTGAGTGACCTCGCGCTCACAAACCTCAAACCCGTCAAGGACTTTATGGAGTTTCATGCCGAATGGCAGCGCGTTTTGGACCTCAAAGAACTCAATAAAAAATTCTATAAAGAGCTGTTCAACTGGTACTTATGGGCGCGGCGTACCGTGCAGTTCCCCAAACCTGCTGCCGAGCCGACCGATAACGAAAACATACAATCCGTAGCGACAATCCGCCTGCTCACCCGCCTTATTTTTATCTGGTTTTTGAAAGAAAAAGGCTTGGTGAGTGACGCTGTTTTTGATAAACAAAAAGTAATCACTTTGCTCAAAAATTTCGCTGCCGACAGCACCGAAATGGGCGAATATTACAACGGTATATTGCAAAATCTGTTTTTTGCAACCCTCAATTCGCCCTTAGATACCGATACAACCGACCCTTACGAAAAACGCCAATTTATAGAAGACGCGCAAAAACACGCCCGAAACTCCAAAGTTTACACCGACCAGACCAAGTACCGTTGCGCCGACCTGTTTGTCGACAAGTCCACCGCGATAGCCGCTTTTGCTGCCGTCCCCTTCCTCAACGGCGGCTTATTTGAGTGTCTCGACAAACGCGAAGGCAGCACCGAAACCCGTTACGACGGCTTCTCGAACACCAAAACCAAGCGCGCAACCGTGCCGAACGCCTTGTTTTTTGGCGCAAGCACTCAAGATTTTTCTGCCGACCTCGACGACAAAAAACAAAACAAAGTTGCCGTGCGCGGCATCATTGATATACTCGACAGTTACAAGTTTACGATACAGGAAAACACGCCGCTCGAAGAAGAAATCGCGCTCGACCCCGAGCTGCTCGGCAAAGTGTTTGAAAACCTGCTTGCGTCCTACAATCCCGAAACGAAAACGACGGCGCGTAAGCAAACAGGTTCGTTTTACACGCCCCGCGAAATAGTAGATTATATGGTGGAGCAGTCGCTGAATGCGTATTTAGACGTTGATATTCAAAACGCAGATGCTAGGTCGCAGGAGGACAATTTGGCGTTAATCAAAAAAATATCCGACTGCAAAATACTCGACCCCGCTTGCGGCTCGGGCGCGTACCCGATGGGTATTCTGCACAAAATGGTGGATTTGCTCCGACAATTAGACCCCGAAAACCAATACTGGCGCGCCGTGCAGGAGCAAAAAGCAAGCGACGATACCAAAAAGGCGTATGGCGAACACGATACCGCCGAACGCCGCAAACGACTAGACTACATAGAGCAGGTTTTTACCGAAAACACCAATAATCCCGACTATGCGCGCAAACTTTTTTTGATTGAAAACTGCATTTTTGGCGTGGATATACAAGCGATTGCCATACAAATATCCAAACTCCGCTTTTTTATCTCGCTCCTCGCCGAGCAGAACACCGACGATACGAAGCCGAACCGTGGCATTCTTTCTATGCCAAACCTCGAAACCAAATTCGTGACCGCTAATACGCTCATCGGTTTGGAAAGCAACAAAAATACACTGACCACCGAAAAAGTAGAGCGACTAGAAAAAGACTTGGACGCGCTGCGCGAACAACTCTTTTTTGTCAAAAAATACGCCGCCAAAAACGAACTCAAAACCAAAGAAAAAGAAACCCGCGCCGCCCTACGCGATGCCCTGATAGCGAGCGGTTTCGGCGAAAAAAATGCAGCCCTCAAAACCGAATGGAATCCCTTTGATGTCACCGCCTCCGCGCCCTTTTTCGATACCGCTACCATGTTCGGCTACGATATGAAAGACGGCTTTGATATTGTGGTGGGGAATCCGCCGTATGTGGAGCATAAAAAGTTAAAAGCAATTTCAGCAGATTTAAAACGTATTTATACTAAAACCTATGCAGGAACAGCCGATTTATATGTTTATTTTTATGAAAACGGGCTTAAATTACTCAATAGCAACGGTCATTTATGTTTTATTACGTCTAACAAATTTATAAAAACAGAATATGGCAAAAATTTGCGCCGCTATTTAGCAGAAAACACCATTGAACAAATCATTGATTTTACAGCTGTTCATGTTTTTGATGCCCTTGTTGCAAGTTGTATTGTATTAGTAGGACGTGAAGAACAAAAAGATAACAAAGTGATTTTTGTCAATACAACCGACGACTTTCAGCATTTAGGCGTAACTGATTTTGTTAAAAATAATACCATACATATAGACCAAAACAGTTTAAATCCTGATTTATGGCTGTTGGAAAATGAAAATAAAAGTAGATTGAAAAGTAAAATTGAAACCCAATGCACGCTAATTGCAAATATAAAAGGCGTAGAAGTTTATCGTGGCGTTACAACGGGCTACAACCCCGCTTTTATCATTGATACGGCTACCAAAAATGAGTTGATTGCTGCCGAACCCCAAAGTGCCGATATTATAAAACCTTTGCTACAAGGGCGGAACATTCGTAAATGGAAATATAATTTCAATAATGAATATTTGTTGTTTATTCCATGGCATTTTCCACTACATGAAGACGAAACTGTTAATGGTAATTCATTAAAAGCGGAAAATGCTTTAAAAAGTGATTATCCTGAAATTTATAATCATTTATCTGGACATAGAGAAGGTTTAAGTGGGCGTAATAAAGAAGAAACGGGAATCAGATATGAATGGTATGCTTTGCAAAGATGTGCAAGCACATATTATTCTGAATTTGCCGAGCCGAAAATAATATGGGGTTTGACGGCAGATAAGTGGGCATTTGCGTATGATGAATTAGGTCATTATTTACCAAGTAACGGTTATATTTTAACGTCAAAAACGCTAAACATCAAGTATTTATTAGCCTTGCTAAATAGCAATGTTTTAAAATATTATTTTAGTTTTATTGGTATAATGACTGCAGGCGGCGCATACACGTTAAAACACTCAAGTATTTTAGAATTACCCATCAAAAACATCTCCCTCTCCGCGCAAGCCCCGTTTATCGCCTTAGTAGAATATATTTTGTATTTGAAACAGCAAACCTTTGAGGCGGTGCATGACCGCATCATGTCGCCTTATTTTGAGCGCGTCCTCGACGGAATGGTATATGAATTGTATTTTGAAGATTTGCTCAAACAACATGGGCGCGAAATATTGCAGTATTTAGGCGAACTGCCTGCACTCACGGCAACGATGAGCGACGAAGAAAAACTAAGCATCGTGCGCACGGTTTTTAATCGCCTATACGACAAAACGCATCAAGTTTGTATCAATTTGTTTTTTATGGATAGCATCGCCGAGATAGGATTGATAGCAAAAACAACCCGTATGTAAGTCAGAATACAGTAACTTATTTTGGACGCGTTCCTTACGGATAACTATCTTTATTTCGCGACATCTACATATAATAAAACTAACATGAAAATAATCCAAATAAAAATCAACAATTACCGTGCTTTTTACGGCAATTATACCATAGATTTAGGCGAAAAGGGCAAAAATTTATTGATTTATGGCGAAAATGGAAGCGGCAAAAGTTCGCTGTATAAAGCCTTAGAAACAATAATGGCGGATAAGCCTATTTTAGAACGGCATTTATTTGCAACAGAAAACGAGCTTGTTAGTATTTCGCTTGATGTACGCGACCCTGTAAGCGGAAATAAACTTAGTATCGACTTTTTCGCACCGAGCCTACGCACCACAGATGCTTGGGCTGTCACGCTATTGAAGAATGCGAACAAAACCAAAGGTTTTTTAGATTATAAAGTGCTTTTGCGCACTTACCTAAATCATACCGACACGGTAGATTTGTTTGACATCTTGCTCAACGGCATTTTATTCCATACACAAAACAAGGTGTTTGATTTTGGCGTAGGCATCGGCGAAAAATGGGCGCAATTACGCGATAGTATGAGTAATGTAAGGCAAAGCGAGCGGATACAAACCGAAAATAAAACAGGGTTAGGGTCGTTCAATGATGCACTTCGAGCAATTTTAGACGAAGTAGAACGGGATACGAATGCTTTTTTGTCTAAATTTACTCGAAATAAAAATTTGCAAGTTCGTTTTGTATTTCGTGGCGTAAATTACGAGAAAAGAAGCGTTTATAACGGCAATAGTATAGAATTGAAAGTCGATTATTATGATAAAAATATCAAACACCAAGATTTTTTGAATGAAGCGCGGCTTTCTGCCTTAGCCATAAGTTTGTATTTGGCGTGTGTTAAAAACAATCCGCAAGATGTAAACGGACTTAAACTGATGTTTTTAGACGATATTTTTATTGGCTTAGACACCTCAAACCGACTGCCGTTATTAGATATATTGAACGAAAGTTTTGCAGATTACCAAATATTTATGACTACCTACGATAAAAATTGGTATGAAGTAGCAAAGCAAAAATTTGAAAGCAAAGCATCAAATAATTGGACCTATTTGGAAATGTATATTGACGATATTTCGCATGATTTTGACGTGCCATGTCTTTTGCCACATAAAAGTAAAATAGAAAAAGCAGAACATCATTTACATATACACGACTATCGGGCTTGTGCCGTGTATTTGCGAACACAATGCGAAGCGCAATTAGAACGAATATTGCCTACAAAATATAAAAATAAAACAGATAAAAATCAAGATCCAAACTTTGAAACAAAATCACTAATTTTAAATGATTTGCTTAATAATTTTACAAAATTTTGCGCAGAAGAAAATATCCCTTTTGACGCGTTTGAAAACTTGAAAATTTATAAAAATCATATTTTAAACCCTTTTGCGCACAATGATATACATTCGCCGATTTATAAACAAGAATTGATAGATACAATTAAAAGTTTGAAAAGCCTTGAAAAAATAAAAATTTCAGAAATTAAAACAAATCAAAGTAAGCATGGCTTTACTTTTACAGCAGAAAATAAAAGCGGCGATTCAATAGAAATAGCACTACAACAACGCGATGCTTGGACGTTTATAAAATATAGCGATGAGCTTTACAAAATTTCAAATGATACCAAATGCAGTTTATCGGGCTACAAGAAAAATTTAGATGATTTTATCAAAAACGAACCCGAAAATCAACACTTTGATTCTATATTGAAATTGTATCATTTCGTTCGTGAAAAACATGATATAGAGCCTACGCATGATTTATTAGATATTTTGCAAACAAGAGAGCGTGATACTTCTAAATTGCCCAAAAAATTAAAAGATTTGGTAGAAGGTGCAATTTGATGCCCTATTTTAGTAGAATAAAAACAAAAAAAGCCGACAAAACGCTCGGTTTTGGCGGCTAAAAAAAACGGTTTTACAAATCGGTGTAATGTCCACGACAAGAGATAAACCGAACGGCATCAGCAGTATCGCTTACGATATAAACGAGTCTATGCTCGGCGTTGATGCGGCGCGACCAATACCCTACGAGTTCGTGCTTTAAGGGTTCGGGGCTGCCGTCGCCTTCAAACGGATTACGCGCTGTTTGCGTAATTAGTTTAAGTGTTTTGGCAAATATTTTCTTATCTGCCTCCAAAAAGTGCAATAAATCTTGGTGCGCCTTCGGTGCATATACAATGTCCATCATCAGGCGGCAGGTTTTTCGATACCAAAATGACGGTACATATCTTCTTCGCTTTCGAAGTGAATATAGTCTTCGTGGTTGCCGCTTTTGTCTTTTTCTATTGCCTCCAAAAGCGTAGGATTATATTTTACGGCATCGTCGGCGGCTCTGAACGACAAAACGCCTATTGCTTGACAAAACGCCAAAACCATTTTTACGAGCGTCGGCTGATTGGTTTCTACTAAAATAGTCATATTGGTTTATTTTAGATGTATGTTTATTGTATTTACTTACAACACAAAGATACGGCTATTTTTCTGAATCGAAATAATTTTTTTAAAATCACTAATAATCTTAAAACTCAAAATGTTAAAATCTAAATTTTCCCATTTACCGAGTCGCAGCGAAGAAATTTTGCCTATTTTGAAACAAAAATTTGGAGAAGCTATTGCTGAAAATATATTAGCTATCGTTTTGCACCAAACAGCAGAAGGGCTGTATGTAAAACTGATGCGCCTCGACGACGGTAAACTCGTAACCGATGAAATCGACCTCGACCATATTCCAAACGAAGCGTCTTACAGACCGAGACCTTTCCTTGACCCAATAGATATTTTTGGTAGAAATATAGAACGGTTTGCGGCGTTGAGTATCAACGATTTGCGCAAATACGTTTCTACCTATATTTTTAAAGTCGACGCTGCCCAAAACGCACATAAACGACTATTTTTTGACGTTACGATAAGCCCGTTTAAGGCACTTTCTAACGATAATACGATTGTGAAGGCGCGCTACCGTCGCCTTATCAGCGAAAAAGGTAAGAGTGAATTTTTGGGGGTTCGCCATTGTCTAAACGATAAAGGTGTACCAACAGACCATATTTTTTTTAATACGCACCAAAACGCCTATCATCTGGCAAATCTGTTATTTGAGTGCATCACAGGCACAAAGGGCGAGTGTATTCGTCATCACCACAACTATTCGCAGAGTTGGGCGATGTTTTTGATAGGCGCGCCCAAAGCCGACGAAGCGGCGCAGGAAGAGGAGTATGTTGTTTATAGCAAAAATATATATATGCCGCATCAGGTATCGCTAACCGATATACGACAACCCGAAATAGAGCCGTCCAAAAATAAAAGGGAGTCTTTATTTTTACAAGAATCAAAAGCACCGCAGGCGGAAACGTTCGCAAAAGAAATTGATAATTTCGAGTTGGTTATCGGCGTACAAAACGGTTATGACCTGAGCGACGATTTGATATTTTATGCTATCATCAAACACAAGGATTACGAAGAGTCGCAGTATTTAACGATAGCTTCTTTCAAGTTTTCTACACCAGACAAATTAGCGTATGCTACAACAAATAATAGCAAAGAATTAGAGCGTATCATCAAAGAGAACGCAACAAATAAATTTTTGGGAGCAATATACAATTTCAAAAAACTATACTCGTTGTTACGCAATAAAAAATGGGAAGGTTTGCGCAAAGAACAAGCGTTTGCAGCAGTTTTTTTGGATATAAAAGATAAAAATAGAAGTAAAACAAGTAATGATACAGATGACGGCTTAAAAGCTGAAATTGACAGAGACGTTCGCTCGGCAGACGATTTTTTATTGAAACGACCGTATGCAGACCGCGAAGATTTTGCGATGCTTATCGATTTCATTATTTACAACAATCGCTTTGCTTTACATACTTTCGGGACAAACCGCGAGCGATACGAAGCCGTTTTAGTCCAAAAAGACACTTACAAAAACGTGGAAAATCGGCTTCAAAAACTGATACAAAACGACGAGGTTTTATATCCCTATCTACACGACCAAATACAAACATTGAAGAAATTAAATGCCTAAAATTAGTTGATAAAACGCTCATAAAACGCACTTTTTTCCCCTATTTCAATCTAAAAACAACCAATAAATCAATGCAATAATGTCATTTTTGATTGACAAAGCAGTAACTTTTTTGTTTCACCTACTATATTTACAAATGTGTAAATAATTGATTAATAAGTGGTTGTATTCACAAAATATAATCCCGCACGCTGTCGCGCACCTACGAGCCGCTTTTTCTTCTGTGTAGCTCGGGTATCAATATGCCTACGGTCGCGCCCACCAGATAACCTACAATTACGTCGGTCGGGAAGTGCTTGCCGCCGTGCATACGCAGGTACGCAGTTGCGGCGGGTAGGAGCGCGGCGGTTGCCCATATCCACGGCGTTGCTTTGCTGTTCGGGTGATAATCGCTATATACTTTCGCGCTGAAAAACGACATGGAAGCGACCGTCGAAACGTGTCCCGAAAAGAACGAGAACCGCGCATCATTGTCTTCTTGCTCCGCTAACGGCGCGTTCGGATTATACACAAACGGTCGCGGACGCTGCACCAATTGTTTGGTGACGGTGGTGAGCAAATAATTGGTCAAAAAAGTTTGGGCGTACAGCGTAGCTACGCTTGGCGCGTCGCGGCGAATATCGGGGTCGGCGAATAGGAGCGTCGGCGCGAGCGTGCCTGCCGCAAGCGTGAGGTCGCTCCATTTGCGTGCGTTGAGGTCGAGGTTTTGTGTGATTGGGCGGTCAAATGCCGAAATATCGCCTATGTTGAGTTGCGCCGACTGTATCTGCGCGGGCGTAAGCCCTGTGATACGCGGTGTCCAGACGTATTTATTGAGTATCGGAAACGCTACGCCCATGCCTATAATCGGCGCGTCTATCTGCCACGAAGTAAGATATACCGACCTGGCGGTCGTTTGCGCGACAGCGTAATTACTATTGTTGATTATTAAAAATAATAATATAATAGGGCGAAAAAGGTAGGTTTTTTTCATTCAATTCAGCTATTTATAGGGATATGAAACACCACTTTCACGCCTTTATTATTGCAAGAAAGATGCGTCGTTGCGCCAATAATCGCCAGCCATTGATGCACAAAATAATAGCGCACCAAGGCGTTTCGGAGCGATGCGAGAGTAGTGTTGAGCTGCGCGGCGGAGATAGGAATAGGAGGGAGGCGTTGCGCATCATGCAAGAACTGCGGTACTGCGCCCAAAAACTGCGTAGTAAGGTGCAACATTCTTGGCTGATGCAACTCCGAATGATGCAGCGTAGCGAGCAGCGTAATATTGCCTGCGCCAAAAAGCTCGGTTATAATAGCCAATAGAGCGGCGAGCGACTGCCGCACGGGCATTGCCTCGAAAGGTAAAGTTATGGGTATTTCGTCGTTGTATAAAATATTGGTTTCCAATAAGTTACTATCAGCAATCGAAGAGAAATTAGCCACTAAATCGTGAAATAATTCGTTCAAAACGGTTTTATTTTGGTGGTCGCCGCTATGCGCCTCTATCAAAGTGTGTATTAAAGGGTCTGTTTCGGATTGCCAAATCTCACTCGGCACTACGTCCGTACCGAACCATTTATCACAATCCAAATGATTGAAATTGTCAAAATACGGATTGAGATTTGGGTCTATTTTTATGGTTTTTTTATACGGTTTTGCGCTACCCGAAAGCTGCTGCACGCGCTCTAAGGCTTGCCAAAATAGCTTGTCGCGTTCGGCGTAAAGCAGCTTATTGTACTCGTCGGTTTTTTCTTTGATGATATGAAAATCGTGCGAGGTTTGTTGTAATAAACTCAGGTGCGTATAAACGGCGGTGCGGTCGTAGATGCGCCAAAGTATGTACTCGTCTTGGTCGATGAGGGTTTTTTCGAAGGTGAAGTCAAAAATGCCGTGTAGTATTTCGTCGTTGAACTCCACGCGCTCGAAGCCGAGTTTGGGCTGCCCTATTTTGAGTAAAACCAACTGCTGCAAGATGCTCTCTACGAACGGGAAATCGTTGGTAAGCTGTTGGTTCGAGCCAATATCCGCTTTGAAAATACTATCATTACTATCAATAAAATTACCCGCCGCATCAAAGATGAGGTACTGCGATAAAATATGTTTCGTAGAAACAAGCATGCTATTTAAGCGTTTTTTAGAAAATTATAATAACATATCGCGTCCAAGCTCCATGAACATTTCTTCTACGCCTTCGCCGCTTTTGGCAGAAGTAAGGCAGTCGACATATATATTATTGTCTTGCAGAAATTGTGTTATCTGCTCGGGCGTAACCAAGTCTTTTTTGTTACCTACCACTTTTATTGTCACATTTGGCACCATTTTGCGCAAATACTCGAGGTCTGACATCAGGTTTTTGGTCGTCGTCGGGCGCGTAAGGTCAAACACATACACGATGCCGCTCGTCCCCAAAAAATAGGAGACAGGTACTTTATCTTGCGTAACTTCGCCTGCAATATCCCATATCAGCATAGTGAGGTCGTGGTCGTCTATTTGCACCGTTTTTTTATTTACCTTTACACCAATAGTGGTCAAGTATTTTTCGCTAAAAATACTGTAAATAAAACGGTTGAATAGCGAGGTTTTCCCCACGCCGAAACTTCCCGTAAGGATTACTTTTTTACTAATCATTGATATATGCTTTGAAGTGTGCTTTTATTTTTTTACCTATTTCAGTTTGTAACATTTCATCTATATGCTCAAAATTCATGCCGCGAAGTGATGTATTCGCAAACTGTACCGCTTCGTTGGTTAGTAGTTCGCGCTCCGCGCTCGACAATACGCCACTCACCACTATCGCAATATAATATTGATACGAATTTTGAATTAATATTTTGTACGAGCCGTAATCGATGGTCTCGAGTTGTTCGTGTCCCATCGCAAATGCGTCTTCGGCAAACGACTTGATAGCGGTGAACATACCCGCCATCAAATCTCTATCTACCGTCTCGCCCCGAGAGTACACCCCGAGTAACAATCCTGAGTTGTGTTGCACCACAAAAATCTCTTCTATGGTACTCAAACTAATCCGCTCGAGGAGCAGCGCGCTTTCATCTACACCCAGCACGGTAGACCTGAAACGCCTCCGCCAAGTGTCGACAGAGGTTGCGCTGCGTATCTGGTCTTGTATCGAGTCTTTGAGCTGTCCGATTTGCTGCTCTACAAATTTGCGCACTAGTTTTCCTAGCGATGGATAAATAATATCGAGCAATAACTCATTGGATACCAACAGCTTACGCTCAATTGCAGTATCTACATACTTACCCAACTCTTGCGGGAAATTAGACTTCAGATAATTAATCCGTTCCTCAAATATAGGCGCTACGCGCTCCGCTAAGCGGGCGCGGTCAGCTAAAATGTCGCGCAGTTCGTCTATTTCGGCGCGGTCGCTGTGTAGCAATATCCGCCGAAGCTCCTCCATGCGCGCCTCGCGTCGCGTGTCTATATTTTCGGGTAAGTTACTCACCGGTAGCTACCAACTTCTGGGCAATAGTACCCAACATTTTGCCGAGTTCTGCTTTGTCGCTACTGCGTGCCTTCGCTATTTTTTTGTTCAAATTATCTACATTTGACTCCAATAACGACTCTAATTTATCAAAACGCGCCTTCATCTCACTATGCAACGCATCTATGCGCGCATTAATTTGTGCCGCTTGCGCATCGCTCGCGGCTTGCATAGCTTCAAATTTAGCACTAACTTGCGCATTATTCTCAGCAAAGCGAATATCTATCTTGCCAAAGTTTTCGGCATATTCTGCCATCTCTTCGCCCATTAATATATCGCGTATTGTCGATAATTCCTTCATTTTCGCTTCAAAAGCGGTGGTTTTTGCGTCAGACATAATTGTACAGATTTGGGGGTATTTGGTTAAAACGATAATATATAAAGTGTGTCAATAATTGTATGATTATTTTTTGTGAAAAGCCTAATTTTGAAACCATAAACTTAAAATTCAAACCTAAATCTCAATGCCTAGTATTTGTCTCCTCGTGCCTACTATCTCGCCGCGCCTCAGCTATATTTGCGACCTTATTTTTGGCTCGCTCATGCAGCTCGATTACGAGCTATCCACAAATTTAGGGCATAATATTGATAATACAAAAATTTATATGTATTATAGTACAAATATTTTTTTTGACCATACGCCCAACACTATTTTTCTGCTTCAATCCACCGATTTTTTATTTTGCAAAGATATTGATGAAGTTAATATATCCGTGTCACATTTTAATGAAATTCCTACTTTGTTTTCACATGAAAATAAAGACTCACTTTTGCCCTTCGATATTTTCGCCGCCGCTTTTTATCTCGTCTCGCGCTATGAAGAGTATCTGCCCTACGCGCCCGACGCGCACGGGCGGTTTTCGGCTGCCAAAAGCGTTGCCGCCAAACACCATTTTTTGCACTTACCGATTGTCTCTATTTGGACGAAAATTTTGGCGCAAAAGTTGTACCACATCAATAATAATTTTATATATAAACCACTCAAATATGAACTCCACTGCACCTACGATATAGATATGGCGTTCGCCTACAAAGGCAAAAACCTGCGCCAAACCTTCGGGAGGCTCGCCCTCAACACCTTATATATGCGTATCGCTGCCCTCCGCGAACGACTCGCTGTGTGGCAACAACAATCTCCCGACCCCTTCGATACTTTTGATTATATAACAATACAAACCCAAAAACAAATCCCAAACGACCATTTTTTAGCACCCGTTTTCTTTTTTTTATTAGGCGATTATTCGCAATACGACAAAAATGTTAGCCACAAAAATAAAGATTTCATAGCTACAATCCAGCGCGTCGCGGCGCAATACCAAACAGGCATTCACCCGTCGTATCAAGCGAGTAAGTATCTCGATGCGGATACGAATAATGATGTACAATTGCAAAAAGAAATCCGTCGCCTCCAAGAAATTACAAATAGTAATACTATCGCGCTTTCGCGACAACACTACCTCCGCCTGCGGCTGCCCCACACTTACGCGCAACTCCTCCGCAACGGCATCACACACGACTACACCATGGGCTACGCCGACGCGCTCGGTTTCCGTGCAGGTATAGCCGTACCGTTTAAGTGGTTTGATGTCCGACAAAACGCCGCGACCGCACTCACCGTCGTCCCTTTTTGCGCCATGGACACTACGTTGCGCGCCTATTTGTGCCTAACGCCCGAAACCGCCGTCGCCGACCTACAAGCCCTCGCCCAAACCCTACACACCTACGGCGGACAATTCGGCATGATTTGGCACAACTCCTCGCTCTCTGACCGTGACGAATGGCGCGGCTGGCGGCGCGTTTATGAAGCATTTTTAGATATGTAAATTCGAAAATCACACGACATTAAAATATTTTTTCGATATTTATACAATATTTTTGTACCGCCACACGTTATATTGTAGTATTTCGGTTTTCCTTATTTTACAATTAAAAAATAAAAATAACCCACTGGTATTATTAATATTTTTTTATTTTATTCATAATATAAATATTTAATTATCAATATATTATATAATATAAAAATATTAATTTGTAGTGTTTGTAACCAAAAAATAAAGTTAAACACAATAAAAAAGCATTCATTTTCGTTATAATTTTGAGTATTAGCGCAATAAAATAATGCAATAGAAATGTCATTTTTATCAAAATAAAAAAATATTTTGTTCGTTATAAATCAAATATAATAAAAAAATGGTACATTTGCCCTTACTATATATGATGTGTTCTTCTGCGCCCATTATGTAAAATAGCATTATATATACAATAGCATTAATTCATTGAAAAAATGTTCTTCCACAATAATTTTAGTCTAAAACCTGATTTCGAAAGAATGACCATGAAAAACTGGCTTAAATTCAGCCCTATCGCGCTCATTGGTATAATGACGCTTGCGGCGTGTAGCAAAAAAGAAGGTTCTGCCACTACTGGCTGGAACTATAATGACAAGAAAAACGGTGGCTTCGAAAAATTGAAGAATCAAGGACAGGCAACTGGACCGAACTTAGTGCTTGTCGAGGGCGGTACCTTCACTATGGGTAGTACCGAGCAAGATGTAATGATGGAGTATGACAATACCCCGCGTCGTGTCACCGTTTCGTCATTTTATATTGACGAAACTGAAGTCGCAAACATCGATTACCGTGAGTATTTGTACTGGATTGACCGCGTTTATACGCCTACCTATCCCGAAGTATATACTAAGGCGTTGCCCGATACTTTGGTATGGCGCGAGGAACTTGCTTACAACGAGCCGTTTGTAGAAACGTATTTCCGTCACCCTGCCTACGACGACTATCCTGTGGTAGGTGTAAACTGGTTGCAAGCCAACGAGTACTGTAAATGGCGTACCGACCGTGTGAACGAAATGATTTTGGTGCAACGCGGTATCCTCAAAGAAGACCCTGAGCAAAATGCGGGCGACAACTTCAATACCGAAGCCTATTTGTTAAATAAATATACTGGCGAGGTAAAAAAGAACCTCAAAGACCTCAAAACAGGGGGCGAGCGTCCTGTGCGGTTCGAGGACGGTATTTTGTTGCCAGCTTATCGCCTCCCGACAGAGGCGGAGTGGGAGTATGCTGCTTTGGCACTTTTGGGTAATCAAACCTACAAAAAGGACGAGCGCATCAGTGACCGTCGTATCTATCCTTGGAACGGCAATGGTATTCGCTACCAAAAACACAATAAAGAGCAAGGTCAAATCATGGCTAACATCAAGTTAGGACGTGGTGACTATATGGGTATGGCAGGTAAATTGAACGATAATGCGCATATCACCGCGCCTGTTCGCTCTTTTATTCCTAACGATTATGGCTTGTTCAATATGGCGGGAAACGTGAACGAATGGGTGATGGACGTATATCGTCCGATGACCTCTAGTTCTCTGCAAGACGTTCAGGGTCAAGACCTTAACTCGTTCCGTGGTAACGTGTTCAAGCAGAAAAAAGGCTCGGCAACCAAAGAGTTTGAACTGGATTCGTTGGGTCGCGTGAAATACGAAGACGTAAAAGATGAAGATGTGGCAACCCGTCAGAACTACCAAAAAGGTAATGTTATCAACTTTTTAGATGGTGACACACAATCGGAGGTAGAATATACTTACGGCAAAACTTCGCTTATCAGCGACAAAGCGCGGGTAATCAAAGGTGGCTCGTGGGCAGACCGCGCTTACTGGGCTTCGCCTGGTGCGCGCCGCTACTTAGACGAAGATAAAGCGTCGCGTTCAGTAGGTTTCCGTTGTGCAATGACTCGCGTGGGTAGCCCAACAGGTAACAAGTTTAAAGGTGGAAACTCGTTTAGCAAAAAAGCTAAAAAAGTGAAACGCAAATACAAATAGAAAGATTTTTTTTAATTATGAATATTGAAAAAACCTTGTTACCGTGATGGTAGCAAGGTTTTTTTTATTGAAATATCGTTTTTATCAATTTTTTACCCTTTTCGGGCAGATCTGGTCAGTTTTATTTTCACACCACGAATTAAGCGAATTTACACTAATTTTTGATGATTAGATAATTTTAATTGACTTCGTCGAATCTTCGATTTTCACGAATTGTTTGAGTGAAAAATTTTCAATTTTTTACTCAAACAGCGTAATTTACGAATTGTGCGGTCAGAATTCGTGAAATTCGGTTAATTTTGATAATTTTCGAATGAAAATTATCAAAATATTGGTGAAATTAAAAAACGTCCACCGATAATATTAGTGTAAATT
>JAYWGJ010000179.1:0-6844 GCA_043778315.1 Saprospiraceae bacterium
TCTAATCTGCCTTTATGAAAAGCAGGTTGAATTAGTCGGCGTTGTTTTTTCCAAAACTCGCCTTCGTTAGTCAATAAACCTTTCCCTAAAAGTGGCTCAATAACTTCAAAAGCCTCGCTTTTCTTATAATTACGATGATTATCTACTAATATTTGGCGTATCGCTTCGGGGTGTTGTACTACTATTACGTCACGCCATAGTACATGAAAATGAAAAAGATTTGGGTGTCGTCGGTTGGCAACTGTATCGTAATATAAAAAGTCGTGTGGGTGACGTAAAAAGTGCAAAAACTTTTTATCGTAGTAGCGCGGCGGTAATGATAAAGACATATTTTTAGATAATTTAAGTGTTTGTTTTTGTACGATATTTATTGTAAACCTATTACACATTATATACAACACATAATAATAACATAAAGTTAAGCATAAAAATAGATTTATCGTATAATACTACCGAACGCGTCCCAGATAAGGTACTATATTCTCACTTGCCTTTTGAGCCAAAACCGCGTTAGATTTGCTTCGCCAGTTCGTTTCGCTCGGGTTTCGTTACGATGCCAGGCAGCACTTCGTGCGTTCACTTTGTAAATGCGATTTAATATCGCATTTACTTGCTCATGCCTCAAATCTGTCTTGTTTTGACCCAAAATTATGCGTGACAATATTCAGCACCTTATTTTCTCTTCATTCCTAAGAACTTCGGAGAAATATAAATACATAAGTAACAGATAAACAACAGGTCAAACGCATGATAAATAACAAACCTATGACAAATTAAATATTGGTGTATATTTCGTATTTTTGCGGAGTGGAAATAGCAGAAATATTCAGTACTATACTCGAGTATCGTCAGCGTGACATGTGTAAGTATGCCTCATCAGACATTTTAATTTTGTCGTTATTTGCGGCATTGTCGGGCGCAGATGATGCATTAGAAATAGTGGCGTATGGTTTTGAGCAAAGCAAACAGACGGATTATGTGGGCGGGCAGATTGAGCAACGCACTTGTACTTTAACCCATACTTTAGCCGTCTTAGATGAAACACACGCCTACAAAAACTGCCAAACCGTACTTAAAATTGAAAGCATACGCGAATATAACAAAGGAACTTAATTTTGAAAAGAAGATTAAATGCAATATTATACTAGTATTTTAGCTAAAAATACCAACGAATTTAGCGTATTAGTGTGCGGACAGTGGGGTATTGAGAATAATCTACATTGGGCTTTAGATGTGGTCTTTAACGAAGACGCTTGCCGAGTGCGCAAGGGTAACGCTCCCGAAAATCTCAACACTTTACGCAAAATAGCCCTTGAGATACTTACCGCCGCGCCCGATAATAACAGTCTCAAAATACGACGAAAAACCGCAGGCTGAAACGAACAATACGCTCAACATATCGTACAAAACTTTATCAATAAATCTCAAACTTAAGGTTGTTAATCTTTTGTCATTTTTTATGCGTTTAACTTAGATAAAATTTAAGTTGGACAGGTTTAGACTAAAAGTAGTATCTTTGTGAAAAATATAAATATATGCAAAGACTGATATTAACAAGTATGGATTTACTACATTTCCAACAATTAGACGAACGCCAAAAACCGTTATTCGCAGCGAATCAAGTATTAAAATTGGGCTATTATGGTGTCTCGATGGTTTGCGAAGCCTACAAAATAAATAGAAAAACGGTTTAGAAGGGTAAAAAAGAATTACAGTCTTCTGTTTTGTTTGTTACAATCTTTTAAGTTGTTGGACAGAGCGTTTACAATATAAATATCCTAATGTAGAAACTATTTTAATCTTATGTGAGGGCGGCGGAGCAAATGCGTCTGCAAGTTATCTTTTTAAAAAAGACTTAATAGCATTAGCTAATTCATTGAATATCAATATTTTAGTTGCTTACTATCTACAAACGAACATAGACCTTCGCTATAATGCTGCAAACCACTACTATTACACAGTTGCAAATAATCCGTACTGCTCCCGTCCTCCAAAATATATTTCTGGTTTTTCACCCGAAAACGACCTTGAAGACCATATAAGAACACTTCATTCGTCCCGTTTTTCTTTTTAATTTTTTTCCCCACGAAGCCATTTTAATGGTTCTCAATAAGATTTTCGCATAAAAATGGAGCTAAATCTGCTTGCAAACTGCAAACCGCTTGCTCTTCACCATTTGATACATTCGACGAGTCTAATTTATCTAACGAGCGGCAAAAGCGAAACTTCTTCACCATTTGTTTAGTCAAGGTAATTTTTACTTGTATAACTTTTTTATTTTTCTAATCCAAATGTAGCACTTTTTTCGTGAGTAACGAATTTCCTACACTGAGAAATATTTTAAAAATATTATTTTTTTAATTTGTAATAAAAAGCCTCTACTTACTTATTTACAATAAAAAGCCCAACGTTCGTTTATTCTTATTTGAAAATAAACCTCTACTTTTAATTTTATTTGGCTATTTATTTTCAATAAACTATGCACTTTTGATTATCTTTCACAATATTTGTGCTTTCTTTATCAATCATATTTTATGCAATCTATCTTAGATTTACAAAACCTCACATCGGGTTTGTTTTTTATTAGCGAAAGCGACGCGCCTTGGACTACAACGGTACTTGACGACACATTACCGCTCGAGCCGCAGTTGCACGCACTAGCTACGAAAACCATAGATGCACCCGCCGACACGCCAATAGAAACCCGCGAGTGGGCTACTTTTTTGGCTAACGCCGCAACGGTGCAAGACTGGATGTCTGCCGAAGATCGCGCTACGGTAGCACGTTATCAAGCCCTTAAAAAATACGTCGACGAGCAACTCACCGAAACGAAAGTTTATCGCATCGGAAGTGTCGAGATTGATGTATTTGTAGTGGGTCATGATGCCGATTGCAACTTGATTGCCTTAGCTACCAAAACCGTCGAAACCTAAACTAAACCTAAATTTAAATCTAAAATGTATCTTTTATGACCATTGAGGAGGCACAAGCTACGGTCGATACCTGGATAAAAACCGTCGGCGTTCGCTATATGAGCGAACTCACTAATACCGCTATTTTGATGGAGGAGGTGGGCGAAGTGGCGCGTATTATGTCGCGAGTATATGGCGAGCAGTCGTTCAAAAACCCCGAAAAAGCCCTTACGGCACACGAAGACCTCGCCGACGAACTCGCCGATGTGCTGTTTGTGGTGCTGTGTTTGGCAAACCAAACGGGTATAGATATGACCGCCGCGCTGCACAAAAATTTGGACAAAAAGACGAATCGCGACGCGACGCGTCACCTCAATAATCCGAAATTAACGGCAGAAAAGGAGTAATTATGTTTCGGCAAATTCCGTTTTTAATGCTAGATACATTTGCTCTAATGCCAAAGGCAAAAACGCGACAAACGTAGGCACCATAAACATTCTGGACTCCCAAGCGACCGCCATACAAAGTTGTACGCCGAACCAAAACGGCACTATTGCGATGCCAAAACGTTGCAGTAAAGGGCTATTTTGGCGAAAGCCGTATAATGCAATAAAAGGCAGAAAACCCATTGTGCCAAACCATTCGCCGTAGCTAAATATGCTTTGAAACGAAAATAAATTGGTTTTGAGTAAGCTCAAACCAGGCGCAGCCGCATAGTCTTCGTAGTGTACCAAGCCGTAATATTGGCGTATAGCAATAAAGATACCCAAAAAAATGATGCCGCTTAGTGCCGTTTGTAGCCAAACGATGCGCGGCGCATATTGCTTAATAAGGTTACGTTTAATAAGGTTGCGCGGTTTGAGGTCGATGTTGGCAATAAAATACATCACGGGGATAAGTAGCGCGGTCTCGCGATTGAGCGCGCCGAGCGCGGTGAGTGGCACTATCCACCACGATACGCGCCGCTCGATGACGACTATGGCTGCCGCGAGGTACAAAATTACGTCGGTATAAGTATTGAACGAGAGGTCGCTGTCTTTGACCGAGTTGCCCATCGAGAAGCAAATAAAGAGTAAACCCGCGCCTAATAGCCAATTTGAGGGTACAAATTGTCGCATCATACGCCAAAAAAGGTAGTAAATCGCTAAATGTTGCAATAAGCGAAAAAGTGTAAAAATCAGAAAATACCGCACTGGCGTAGCCACATCTACTCGCTGCACGCCGCCTCGGTTCGCAATATTATCTTGAAAGTCGGATTGTACTACGCCTAACATTGCTTCGGGCGCGGGTAAAATGCTGCTTAATGGCACGATTTTTTCTATCGTATTATCATAAATTTGATACGCCGCTTCTACCATCAACGGCGATAAAATGCGGTATTGCCAAGGATTGAAAAACGGCGACTCGTGCGCGAGCCATTGCTTATGCCGCTTGTATTGCGCAAAGCCTAAGCCATAATAATAGCTTCGGTAGAGCGGGAAAACGGTCAAACCGACCATTGCGAGTAGAATAAATAGCTTTTTTAGCATTAAAATAAATTAAAATATACGATTAGCGCAAAATTTGTCACAAATATAGTGTAAAACTTGTATGTTTGTGTTTTAATTAAAAATACAGTTATGATTTGGATAATTCTCCTTTTATTGGCAGGACAAAACACCTACGCCTACGCTTTGATGGTGCGCGACAAGGGGCTGGCGCGTCGCAACGAGTGGCGGATACCCGAAAGTAGGCTGCTGATGATGGCGGTGATGTTCGGTAGTATCGGTATTTTTGTGGGTATGATGCCGCCGTTGCGCCATAAAATACGCAATCCAAAATTCTTTTTTGGTGTGCCAATATTGTTATTATTACAATTATTTTTAGTCTATAAATATGTATGGTAACACTTATAAAACAAGGCTTGCAGCCGATAAATAACTTTTTTTATCCACAAATTTGCCGTGCCTGCGGGCTGCAACTTTCAGGTAAGCAAGACGTGATTTGCATTAAATGCAATTACCGCTTGCCCAAAACAAATATGCACGAAAATATCGTCAATCCGATGACTGAACGGTTTTGGGGTAGGGTAGAGGTGCGCTTTGCGGCGGCGTTTTACTATTATGGTAGAAGCGGCTTAGTTCGCCCATTGATACACCGTTTGAAATACCAAAATCAGCCCGAAATCGGCATCAAAATCGGGCAAATGTACGGAAATATATTGCGCGAAAATCTGTATTTCAACGAAATAGATACTATCGTTCCCGTTCCGATGCACCCTTCAAAGCTGCGGCTGCGCGGCTACAATCAGGCGGAGCGATTTGGAGCGGGCTTGGCAGAAACGATGCAAAAACCGATGCTCGAGGACGCGCTCGTGCGCGTAGTAGCGACCGAATCGCAAACCCGAAAAGGTAGAATGGACAGAACGGGCGTGTCGGAGAGCGTGTACGGGCTTCATCAAAATCCGCCCGATATAGCAGGCAAACATATTTTGCTGGTCGATGATGTGTTCACGACGGGCGCGACCCTCGAGGGCTGCGCCGCCGCGCTGCTCGCTATCCCGAACGTGACGGTGAGTATCGCGACTATCGCGACGGGTAAGTAGGGTATCGAAAACCTATAAGGTTTTTAAAACCTTATAGGTTTAGTCATACGTTTAGTCGTAAAAAAGCGGCAACCCTTACCAATCAAGGGCTGCCGCTTTTTTATTATTATAGCAAAATTATATAAAAAAATTATTTCCCTTCCAACATTTCGCGTACAAAAGTAGGTAGCGCGAACGCCGCTTGATGCACTTCTGCGTTATAATATTTGAGTTTGTGCGCTTCGGCGAATGCCACAACGTCCTTGGTTTTGTAGTCTTTGCGCGGGTTTGTTTTGCCTTTGCTGCAATAAGTGAACGTCCACATACCCGTTGGGTAGGTCGGGATAAACGCTAAGTAAGTATGTACTTTGTCGTTGCCAAAAATGGTTTTGAAACATTGGTGCATCTCTACCATCGCTTTTTGGTTGAAGTGCGGACCTTCGCTTTGCGTCACCAAAATACCGTCTGGTTTGAGGCAACGTTGGCAGTTGCGGAAAAACGCTTCGCTGAATAAGCCTTCGGCTGGACCGCGCGGGTCGGAGCCGTCGACGATGATAATATCGTAGGTATTTGGTTTGGCGTTTGCCACAAACGAGATGCCGTCGTCAAATAATAACTCCAATTTTTCGTGACCAAAAGCGGACGACAAAGTAGGTAAATGCAGCTTAGATGCCTCGACCACTTTTTCGTCTATTTCTACCATCGTCACTTTTTGCAAGGCTGGATATTTGACTATTTCGCGGACTGTTCCGCCGTCACCGCCGCCGATAACGAGTACGTTTTTCACTTTCGGCGCAGTCTGCATCGTGACGTGAACGAGCATTTCGTGGTAAACGAACTCGTCTTTTTCGGTACACATCACCAAGTCGTCGATGGTCAGCATTTTGCCGTAAGCGTAGGTATTGAGTACCTGTACGGTTTGGTACGGCGATTTTGCGCGGTAAAGCAACTCGCCCGTGTGTCGGAGCGATAGCGCAATATCGTCGTTTTTGTCCGTGAACCACACATCGCGTTTGTACTCCGCTTTCACCGCGTCGTGTTGTGCGGTATCGTAAGCAATATCGCCTTTTAGTTGATAATCGATGCGCGTCATGAGGTCGGTCTGACCGCGTTTTAGCTCCATCGCCGAGCCGTTTTTGGCTTCGAAAGCTTTGAGCAAATAGTCGTAGCAGTCCCACGGGTTCACCGAGTCGCCGCAAGTGAACACATCTACCGCCGCGTACTGAAACTCTGGCCAAGTGTGTATCGCCAAATGGCTCTCTTGTATCACTACTACGCCCGAAACGCCGTAGGGCGAAAAGTGGTGAAACGTAGAGTTAATCACGGTTGCGGTCGCTTCGCGCGCCGCGTTTACCATCGAGGTTTCGAT
>JAYWGJ010000180.1:0-31348 GCA_043778315.1 Saprospiraceae bacterium
TTAATAAAAATATACAATGGCAAGATATACTGGTCCTAAAACCAAAAAATCAAGAGCTTTTGGCGAACCGATTTTCGGAGAAGATAAGAACTTCAAGAAAAAACCGCACCCTCCAGGTATGCACGGTCAAACTCGCCGGCGCAAGCAGCGTTCAGATTACGCTGTTCAGTTAATGGAGAAACAAAAAGCGAAATATATGTATGGCGTTTTAGAGCGCCAGTTCCGCAATATATTTACTACTGCGCACTCGAAAGCAGGTAAAACAGGTGAGATTTTGCTCCAATTATTGGAAGCACGCTTGGATAACACCGTTTTTCGTTTGGGTTTAGCGCGTAGCCGCGCACAAGCGCGTCAAATCGTTTTGCACCGCCATATATTAGTGAATGGTATATTAACCAATATTCCATCGGCTACTTTGCGCCCTGGCGACGTGGTTTCCGTTCGCGGAAAATCACAAAATATGGAAGTAATCACTACCTCTATCAATGTAAAAGAAGTGGCGCGCCATTCGTGGTTGCAATGGAATCCTGATAAGATGGAAGGAACGCTATTGGCTTACCCAAGCCGCGAGCAAATCCCAGAAACTATCAACGAACAACTCATTGTAGAGTTGTACTCTAAATAATTAAAGTGTATCGATGCGCCGCAAATAGCTTAGTATGTAGGGAATGAAGAAGAAATAAAATATACAATTAAGTTTATGTAGGATTTTGTGCCAAAATAAGGCGAATTTGAGGAGCGATGCTGGGCATCGTACCGATAATTTAACTCGGTTTTGGTTGCAAAAGACAAGTAAAGTTGTATGGTTTGTTTTTGAAGCGTCCTTACAGATATTAGGCTATTTGTTGGCGTACATACCGCTTTTTAGAAATTCACAAACGTTTTTTCCAAAAAAATAGATATGAGTATTTTAAATTTCCAAAAGCCGGAAAAAATATTGATGCAGAAAGCCACCGAATTTGAAGGTACTTTCGAATTTAAACCCTTAGAGCCAGGTTTTGCACAGACCGTAGGTAATTCTATCCGTCGCGTATTGTTGTCTTCATTGGAGGGTCATGCTATTTCGGGTATCCGTATCACGGGCGTTCCACACGAATTTGCTACACTTAAAGGCGTAACCGAAGATGTAGTAGATATTATTTTGAACCTCAAACGAGTCCGTTTAAAAAAATTGGTCTCGAGTGAAGATGGCACTGCCGATAAGATATTTGTAAGCATCAAAGGTCAAAATCAGTTTGTTGCAGGCGATATTGAACATAGCGACTTCAAAGTAATGAACCCTGATTTGGTGATTTGCAATTTAGATGCGGCTACTACGCTTGATATAGAATTTACGGTGACGAAAGGACGAGGCTACGCGCCCGCCGATGAGAGTTTGCCGAAAGATGCCGTGTTAGGCTATATTCCGATAGATGCTATTTATACACCAATCAAAAATGTATCGTATGCCGTTTCTCCGTTTCGTGTAGCACAGCGCACGGATTATGAAAAATTGGTTGTGGATATCAAAACAGATGGTACTATTCACCCCGAAGAGGCTATCAAAGAGGCTGCTAAGATTATGATTCAGCATTTGATGCTAATTTCTGACGAAAATATTTCGTTCGAAACAGCAGTTAAAGAAGAGGAAAATGTGGTAGATGAACACATTTTGCACATGCGCAAATTGTTGAAAACTTCTTTGGAAGACCTCGACCTTTCAGTGCGGGCTTACAACTGCTTGAAAGCTGCCAAAATCAATACACTTTACGAGTTAGTGCGTTATGATATGAACGAACTACTCAAATTCCGCAACTTTGGTAAAAAATCGTTAGTAGAAATAGAGGAGTTGTTGGTAGAAAAAGGGCTCACTTTTGGTATGGACTTAGCCAAATACAAGTTAGACGAAGATATATAATTTTTCGTCTGATGAAAATTTAATTTTTTCATTTTTTAATAAATTGTTGACTAATGCGTCACGGTAATAAAATTAATCATTTAGGTAGAACAACGGGGCACCGTTTGGCGTTGCTACGCAACCTGTCATGCGCTTTGATCACTCACAAGCGTATATCTACCACTTTGGCGAAAGCTAAAGAACTTCGTACATTCGTTGAGCCGCTCATCACGAAGGCGAAGGCAAATACTACACACACTCGTCGTATGGTATTTGGTTCATTGCAGAACAAAGAAGCGGTAAAGGAACTTTTTGATGTGATAAGCGAAAAAGTAGGTGACCGTCCAGGCGGCTACACGCGCGTCCTCAAAACGGGTTTCCGTAAAGGGGATGCGGCTGAGATGTGTATCATCGAACTCGTTGACTACAACGAGGCGATGCTCAAAACGTCAGGTGATAAGGAAGGTACGGCTAAACGTACCCGCCGTAGTCGCTCGAAAAAAGCAGACGACAATGCTACCGAAACGGCAACTCCAACGATAGAAGCACCTGCTGCCGAGGCAGCCGCTCCCGAAGCAGATGCAGCAGAGTAATCTTTAATTGTTTTACACATAGTGTTTTTTATAAAAGCGCAAGTATTTCTGGAAAGAAACGCTTGCGCTTTTTTCGTCACCATAGCAATAAAAAATCAGGTTCTTTGAGAATTTTTGTGGGTAAAGCGCAACGGCTTGCGGGTCTCAACCCGTACTTATCTTTTTGTGCGGGTTAAAACCCGTAATCGATAAAATCCATAAGAACTTTTAAAGAACTAAGAACTAATGTAAAAATACGAAGCATTAAATATAGGAGTGTATGTTTTAAATTAAGTGTGATTATCGGGAACGAAAAAATAGTTAAAACGTAGCATTATATCTACGTCTCTAAGGAAAGCGTCCAAAATAAGTTACTGTACGCTCACTTGCCTTTTGAGCCAAAACCGCGTTGGATTTGCTTCGCCAGTTCGCTTCGCTCGGGTTTCGTTACGATGCACAGCAGCACTTCGCGCGTTCACTTCGCATAAGCGATTTAGTATCGCTTTTGCTTGTTCAGCCTCAAATCTGCCTTGTTCTGACCCAGCACGAGCAACGCGAACTGGCGAAGCAAATCCTGCATCACAATATTCAGTACCTTATTTTCTCTTCATTCCTAATAAAAAGTATTTTCGTGGAATGCAGTTATTTATTTCAACTTTGCAAAGCATAACAGTTGCAATAAATAACAAATGAAACTCAAAAATACTTTATTAGCTCTTAGCTTCGGCGTAGGTTTAATCTATTTTTTGAGTGTAGATAAATAATCATGCTTAATTTATTTCAGCTACTTGAAGTAAATAAAATCATTTTTATTCTATATTTTGTTATAATATTATGTAATAAAACATACCTTTGCGTAATTAATTGTGTAAATAAACAAGAAAATATGACTGCATTTATTAAAGAATACTGGTGGAAGTTACTCTGCGTCACACTATTTGTATATGTGCTATCGACAGGCTTATTGAAGCCGCTCGGGAGTGGCATAGAAACCGTCGATACAAGCGCGGCAACCGTCGGCACACCGCTCACACTTGGCGTAAGGTGCTACAATTCACAGCTCACTACTGCAAAACCACGAGCATGGTTAAAGGTGGGCGACTCATGCTTTGTAGTTGCCGATACCGTCACGGTTCGCGACGACCGCAACTTGACTTTACAATTTGCGTTAAGCGGCAACTTTCCCGTAAAAGACAAAATAGTTGCCGCGACTTTGGTTTTAGATAGCAAAGAAAGCGGCGTAATGCTGCTGCCGTCGGCGGTTTTTATCAATAGCAACGACAGCGTAAAGCAAAGTATTACACACCTTTTGCGATTAAGTGACCTTGACGGTGGTACATTGCGAAGTAGCTACCCTTATCGGGAAATACTCGAGGAAACTATCCGCAATTTATTTTATCATGTGCCGCTTTGGTTTGCAATGCTTTTGCTGTTTTGTATATCTATGGTGTTCAGTTTCAGACACTTACAAACGCAAGACCTACGGTATGACATTGCCGCAACAGCTTTTGCAAAGGTCGGAATGTTGTTTGGCATTCTCGGAACAGTGACGGGAATGCTTTGGGCGCAATACACTTGGGGCAAAGCATGGAGCTGGGACATCAAACAAAATACAACTGCTATCTCCCTCTTGATGTACGCGGCTTACTTCGTGTTGCGCGGCTCTTTTGACGACGACGACCGTCGTGCGCGCCTCTCTGCCGTGTATAATATATTTGCATTTTTTATGCTCATACCTTTGCTTTTTGTCATTCCGCGCCTCTCCGACTCCTTACACCCTGGCAACGGCGGCAACCCTGCGTTTAGTAAAATGGACTTAAATAGTAATATGCGCATCGTGTTTTATCCCGCCGTCATCGCATTTATGTTGCTCGGCATCTGGATAGCTTCGCTTACGCGCCGCATAGATGCAATACGCGCCCGCAAGCTCGGTTTGCTCGAGGATAATTTGGTAAATAATTAAATAAAATGCTAATTTATCTTTTTACAGGTATTGCGCTTGGCGCAATATTCACATATATAATATGTATGCGATTGCAGCAACGACAAACGATAGATACGTCGCAGTATTTATCGCGTGAAACAGTTGCGCAATTACGAGAAGATACTCAAATGCAAATAGATAGATTGACCGATGATTTGCAAGAGAAACAAATAGAGTTGCGAGATTATGCTGCAAAAGCGGCAGCGTTGCAACAACACAATCAAGGCTTAGAGCAGCTATTAGACACACAAAAAATAGAGGTTGCGGCGCTGCAAACGCAGTTTCAAACGGAGTTTGAGCGAGTGGCAAATCGACTGTTAGAGGAAAAATCGGAACGGTTTAGTTTACACAATCAACAACAAATCAGCAACATAGTAGCACCGCTTCGCGAGCGGCTGCTCGAGTTTGAGGCACGAGCAGAGCGCAGTGCGCAAGTAGAAATGACCGAACGGGTATCGCTTCGCAAAGAGTTGGAGCTGCTTCGCGACCTCAATACGCAGCTCAGCGCAGATGCGCTGCAACTGACTAACGCGCTGAAAGGCGACAGCAAAACGCAGGGCGACTGGGGGGAGTTCCGATTAGAATTATTATTAGAAAAGTCGGGCTTGACGCGTGATATACACTTCAAAAAACAATCTTCTTTTAAAGACGACGAAGGCAAAGACAAACGCCCCGATTTTATCATCTACCTGCCCGACGATAAGCAGCTTATCATAGACTCGAAGGTGTCGCTCACCGCGTATGAGCAGTGGTTTAATAGCGTAGATGACTTGACGCGTGACCGCGCGTTGCGGCAACACACGGATAGTTTGCGCCGACACATTCGCGACCTTAGCGGAAAGCGGTATGAGCAACTGTACCAAATCAATTCGCCCGACTACTTACTGCTGTTTGTGCCGATAGAATCGGCGTATTCGGTTGCCCTACAAAACGACCCGACCCTACTTACTGATGCGCTCGAGCGCAATATAGTAGTGGTGACAACTTCTACCCTACTTGCGACCCTCCGAACCGTTGCGTTTATCTGGAAACAAGAGAAGCAAAGCCAGAACGTACTCGAAATAGCACGGCAAAGCGGTAAGTTGTACGACAAGTTAGTCGGTTTTATAGAAGACTTACAAAGTGTCGGGCGACAATTAGACCAAGCGCAAACGGCGTATCAGTCGGCGTTCAATAAACTCAATCAGTCAGCAAAGTTTGGCGATACGGTGATAGGGCGCGCAGAGCGGATACGCGAACTCGGTGCTAACGCAACCAAACGATTGAATAAAAACCTTAGTAGTGAATAACGATTGGTGTTTAGTAAGGTATGAGGTAGAGACAAGGCATGCCTTGTCTTGTTCAACTACTGCCTTGTCTCGTTCAACTACTGCCTTCTTTTTTGCGTAAAACGCCAAAATAATTTTAAAGAAAAACACACATTACCCATGAATAAAATATATAAAAACGCAGACGATGCGATAGCGGGCATCGAGGACGGCATGACAATTATGCTCGGTGGTTTTGGGCTGTGCGGTATTCCCGAAAACTGCATCGCCGCGCTTGTCCGCAAAGGCACTCGCGACCTCACTTGCATCTCGAATAACGCTGGCGTGGACGATTTTGGCATCGGGCTGATGCTGCATACGCGGCAGGTGCGCAAAATGATTTCGTCTTATGTGGGCGAAAACGCGGAGTTTGAGCGGCAGTTATTGAGCGGCGAACTCGAGGTCGAACTCGTGCCGCAAGGAACGCTCGCCGAGCGGATACGCGCTACGGGCGCAGGTATTCCTGCGTTTTTCACGGCTACGGGCTACGGCACGGAGGTAGCGGACGGCAAAGAATGTAGAGATTTTGACGGTAGAATGTACGTCATGGAGCGCGCTTTTCAATCCGATTTTGCTATCGTAAAAGCATGGAAAGCGGACACGCACGGCAACTTGATATACAAAGGTACGGCGCGGAACTTCAACCCGATGATGGCGCAAGCAGGCAAAATCACTATCGCCGAAGTGGAGGAAATAGTCCCCGCAGGCACGTTCGCCCCCGCTCATGTACACACGCCTGGTATCTATATCAACCGCGTTTTTGTAGGTACAGATTATCAAAAACGGATTGAGCAACGCACGGTAAGGGCGCGAGCGTAGGGTTATAAAAAAATAAATTAATTTATTACCAAAATAGAGTATATTTGCATTTGGTTTGGGAACACTAAATATGAATACTAACTTACGAATAAAATCTCGCCATAACGTAATTGCATCAGATTTATTATTACAAAATGCGTTGCCTGCTGCAAGTGTTCATACTTCCTATTACGCTTGCGTGCAATTTATGCTTCATATATTGTATAGTCATTTTTCTATGAATGAGATAGATATAGAGGAAGAGCAGCGTAAAAGCAAAAAAACTACGCACGTTTGGCTTATCAAAAAATTTTGTGACGCGTTACCTTTTAATTCAGATAGGCGAGCGTTTAATCAAAAAATCAACCAATTAAGGGTTTGCGCGTAAAAGCCGATTATAAAAATATCAATATAAGCGATAAGGACGCTTTAAAATCTGTTCAATATTCCAAAGAAATTATAGTAATCTTAAAAACTCACTTTCTGTATGAATAGTCAAGCATTTATAATAGCAAAGCTCGAGGAGCTTATCGCGCAACACGTTCATTTGCGCGTTAAATACGAATTTGTGGCACACGACGACAGTCACTATATAGAGGTGTTGCCGCTGTCTGCGTTCGAAAAAGATAACAGCTATATTGCTTCCGAGGAGGCTATGTATGCCTCTTTTAATGCGCAGTTTCCTAACGAAAGTATCTGTTTTTTTAGTGAAGACGCATTATATACTATTGAAAAACCTATTTATACCAGTAAAGGTATCAATTATGGCTTGTCAGGACAAGTAGCCTAAACTCCAAAAATCAAAATGGCATTAGATAGAAACGGCATGGCGCGCCGCATCGCGCAAGAGCTGCAAGACGGTTACTATGTGAACCTCGGCATCGGCATTCCGACGCTGGTAGCGAATTATATCCCCGAAGGCATCGAGGTTTTTTTGCAATCCGAAAATGGCTTGCTCGGCATGGGACCCTTCCCGATAGACGGCGACGAAGACCCCGACCTCATCAACGCGGGTAAACAAACCGTGACTATGCTGGCTGGCGCGTCGCTGTTTAGCAGTGCCGAAAGTTTTGAGATGATACGCGGCGGACACGTCGACCTCACGGTGCTTGGCGCAATGGAGGTCGCGCAAAACGGCGACATCGCCAACTGGAAAATACCTGGCAAAATGGTGAAAGGCATGGGCGGCGCAATGGATTTGGTCGCGGCAGCGCGCAATATCATCGTCGTGATGCAGCATACCGATAAGGCGGGCAACTCCAAATTGCTCCCCGCTTGCTCGTTGCCGCTAACAGGAACGGCGTGTATTAAGCGCGTTTGTACCGATTTGGGCTTTTTTGAGATAAAAGACGGTGCATTTCACTTGATAGAGCGTGCGCCTGGTGTAAGCCTCGAGGAAATCCGCGCAAAAACAGCAGGTAAACTCGTCGCGGCAGACGATACCCCCGAAATGGCATCGTAAAATTCTGTATTTTACAAAAAAACGACCTTATCTGTTAGGATAAGGTCGTTTTTTTTATATGAATCACTTTATTCCACAAAATAAGTTGCAATTTTTGCATCAGCAAGCGGCAAACGCAGTTTTTCAATCTTTTTCTTAGTTGCTTCGCTAATAGGCAAACCCCATTTTTCGAAAAAATTAGTTAAATTAAAGCCGCTTATTTGGCAACTATTAAACATAAATTCTTGCTGTACTACTTCCTCGTCGCCTACTTGAACTAACGTAAGCGGATTTTTTCTATAAAACTGGTTCAAATTAACATAAAATTTGTTGCCAAACGCTTTGCGCAACTGCTCGAACATGACCATACAAACAAAATTCATTTCGTATTTGTCGCCAACCGCAAATTTTTTGTTCGTACTTTTCAGATATTTTTTCGCAACCGCGCTGATAGATTGGTCTTCGTAGCCGTCGGGTTCGTAAATACGCGAAGTATTCCCAAATTTCTCTTGCGTATTTAACGAAAATAAATTGACGGTCACTTCCGTCATCTCCGACCACGTCCAATCGTCGGTTTGGAACAAATGCCCTGTTTCGTGCCAAATAGACCACTGTTTTTTTAGCAATTCGGTGTTGATTAGGTCGCCGACGCTGTTCGGCTGCATACCCACAAAGGCATCGCCTGCGTACATATAAACGCCATCTTTATACTCCGCGTCGGTCGTGATATCGTCTTCTATATAATGCGTGCGAAGTGGCGTACTTTTATTCAAAAATGTAGTATTATCAAAACCTGCCAAAGCATTAGAGTAATCCAAAACTTGGTGCAAAACCTCAAATGTTTTGTCGGGGTTAGCGGTTCTATGCTGATTAAAAGTATTTTTTTTAATCGTAATTATCGCTTTATCGCTAAGAAATTGCACAAACAGCGACGTAGCTTTTAGCTGGGTCTCCCAATCTGCTGCCGTTGTTTTTTGGTGTATAAACAAGGGCGAAGTCGCGCCGCCTTTCGTGATTTTTACCTGAACGGCGTTGTTTTTATAATACTGAAACGGGTGGTTGGTATAGTTAAAATACAGCAATCCGCTTCGGTCGGAAACCAAGCTATTGCTACCATTTTTCAACACATATTGGTACGGATTATTGTCTGCTTTGTTGCCCCAATATGCGTTCGGTTCGCCTACGAGCAGCAAAAAATCCTCCGACAAACCGTTCAGCCCCGACGTTTCTATATTCAGTGTTTCGCCTTTGCGTACATACACGCCCGCAGGGATATAATCGGCAGGCGCGTTGCGCGCCATTCTCGTCGCTTCGGCGTTGCGCGCAGGCACAGGATTGATGGTATAAGTCCTGTTTTTATTGTCTAATTGGCTCGGTAATGCCACTAATGCAGCGTCGTTGTACAGCAAAATAGGCGCGTCGGCGGGCGTGAACCGCCACAATTCTAAGTCCGAATTGCCGTTTTTTCTTTGTATAATATTGCTGCCGGGCTTGCGTCTGTAATCGTAAGTAGAAAGGTATTTGTTGCTTTGCGCACCTTTTATCCAATACGAATTGCCCGTTTTTTCAAAAATAAAGGTCTGGTTGCTTTCGCTCGACGCTTCGTAGGTATTCACCTCCGCGTCCGCCTCCTTGCTGCTCCCGTACACATCTATATACTCCGAAGTGCCGACGTTTTGCAGCGTGTAGCCGTTGCCTTTTTTTTGGACCGACCAAATTTGATTTTTCGGGTTTTTACTCGATTTCGCTTCGGTCGTCAGGCTGCTCGTGCCGTCGTCGTTTTTGCCGCCCGTGAGTGCCAAAAACGAATTATTGGAATAAATATAATAATTGCCGTCTTTTATTTCAGCATTACTATCATTTATCTGCACGTTGCCATCATTTATTTTTGCATTTGTATCATTGGTGCAAATAAACGGCAGGAGCAGCGCAAAAATTACTAAGGATTGTTGTATCATTTTTTGGTTTTGAATTATTTTATTTCTCTCGTTCCATATTCCACGCCTACTTTTCGGAAAAGGTTTTTGAGCATATCTAATTTTTGGGTACACATTTCGCCCAACGAAATTTTGAGTGAACTTTCCTTGGTTCTGTCACATTCAAAACAGATTTCTATAAACTCGACTACCTTATTATTTTTGTCCAAAAAAAGTATCGCATTTCTTGGCATATAACAAGCCGCGTTGCCTATTGTAGTAATCCGCCCTCGAAACCCATAGTTGTAAAATATATCAGATAGCGCATCAACTTGCCGAAAAGTTAGCGTTTTCACTTCGGTCAGTTTAGCGTAAACAACGGTGTCATTCATTCGCGGTAAGCTATCCGATTTTGTTCTTATGTTGTTTTGCTCATAAATGCCACTTACAAAAGAAACAAACTGAATGCAAGTAGATACATCAAATGGATAATTTTTGAGTCTATCGCTAAAACTTGTTTTGCCTTTTTTGACGCAATCATGATTTCGCTCCTCTATCTTTATTCGCTTTATTGTGGGCGGCGGGGGCGGCGTTCGGAAGAAATTAAATATGCTCTGTCCGAAAACCGAGTTTGCCCAAAGGAGTAAAGTGATAAATATAAATTGTTTTGCCATTATTTTTTTGCTTCAATGATTAAAGTTCGGTTTAAAAACCCGTATCTTTTTTTTAGGAGATACTTTGTTATCGTTGCTTGGTCTGCCAAACTTTGTTTTTGTCCATTTCTAATAATAACAATGGAGTCAAAACTTTTGGCAAATTCTGGTATCATTTTATCGCTCCAACCACCAATACCATAGTAAAAACAGATTTTCTTTTTGCTTAGAAAATTTTTATCTGGAAATCGCAATACTAATTTTTCGTTCGGACTATTCACCTGAAACGGCAGCATATTATTAGTACCGTAAATAGTCACGGAGTAGTTTGGTTTATTGACGGTTCTAATCTCCATTATTTTTGCTGGGTCGCAAGCTGTAAAAAATAGGGTTAGTAATAAACTAAAAATTAAAATTAATACAATTTTTTTGTGCATTTTTATATAATATTCAGACAAAGTTAAGCCATTTATTTAAATCAAAAAATTTATTTTAGTATTTATTAAAGTTTAAAAACAAAAAATGAACGCTATTTTAAAATTTTAAATAATGTACATTGCAACGAATACTAAAATATTTATTCTGTAATAAATAAAGCAGCTGTTTTTTATTGCAATATTACCAATCTAAACTATAATATTACCAATTTGTACCGCAATATCACAATAATATTATTTGGTTTATTTACAATATTGTAGTAGTTAATTGTAATATTGCAATGTGAAACAATAGTATTGCAATGCAAAATCACAATATTGTGGTAGTGTGTTTTGATATTAGTATTTTATAAAGCTGCTTGGTATTTTAGATGCAAAATATTATAGTTGCGAAGCGTAATATTGCAATATAAAGCCATCATAATACAATAAAAATTAATGATATTACTATATAATGTAATAAAAAAATAGTGTTTTGTAATAATATTGCAATATAATAAAACTGCTTTACTGTATTTATTTATAAAAAAGCATTTCACCCTAAAAAACTGCCCGTATTTGCATACGCCCGATGTGTACAAACCGCGCCGTATCGCCTGTTTGCCGTCCCTCGTAGTTTAATTCTAATTGCAGGTTGCGCGTGAGTTTTCGGCTGTACGTTGTCGTAATTAAGTAATTTTTTCCGCGCTGCAATCCCTCTAATAGCGCGAAGCCGACGGGCGTATCTGCGTTGCCCACAAATGCCATATTTATCCAAGATAGCTTTGCGCTTAACGACGATTTAGTCGCTTGATTGTAGGTAAGCTCCGCCGTGAGGTCGTGACTTTGCGCGCTTTCGCGCAACGCGGCTGTCGAGATGCTGTTGTAGCTGTCGGTGAACGTGTATGCTGCCGAGATGCGTAGTTTTTGTTGGTGCAACCACGCTATTTTTATATTTTGACGCTGAAATTGCAGCGCGTAATCGCGGTCGGTAAACAGTTGATTACCGTTTGATTTTGTGCCAAAATCGCTTTCCGTCGTGATAGACCAGTCTGCCGACGGGTTGTAGCGCAAGCGCAATTGCTGCTCGTTGCGTCCGCGTTGTTCGTAGCCGCTCACTAATGCCACTTGATTTTTTAGGTTTGACCAAGTGTATTCTGCGCCAAAAATTTGTTCGGAGCGGTTAAAAAACAAGGTATTTCGTATATTAGTATTAGTGCTTACCAATAGCGTATCAGGCAAATTTAATTGATACGGATTCCATGCCTGTACGGTCGGTGCTTCGCGAGTTTTGCGGTTAATCTGTACGGCTGACTGCGTACTAAATCGGCTTACAAAGCTCTGAAAACCAAACATTTCGGGTGGCGGTTTGCGCCAAAAGCTACGCGGCGTGAGTGCGAGCGACTGCGTGAGGTTCACGACGTTGCTCCTGATATATGTCCCCGAAAAAGTATTGACGCGGACGTACCGCGCTTGGTCGGCAAACGCCGAAATCTCAAATTCGTTAAGCTGCTTTACCCCGTCGCCGTTGCGGTCAAGCCATGCGTACTGTCCCTGACCCGCCAGCACCTCCAAATAGTTGTATCCGATGCGCTGCTCCTGCCCGCTACCGAGTTCATAAACGGTCTGAAAAGCCGCCGCGTTGCGCAGCACGCGCAGCGAATAATCAACGCGCCCCAAATAGGTATCTTGCGGCTTTTTGGTTGTGGTAAGCGTACTATCCGTGATAGTGAGCTGTCGATACGTCAAGTTCCAGCGCAGGTTTTGCGCTGCCGAAATTGTCCAATTGCCATTAATATTTAAGTCATTAGCGGTAGTAGCTAAGGGCAGCGCAGTGCGTGAGCGTCCGTAATCGTTGCGGTGCTGATAAAAACCGCCCGTCGTCACCTTACTGCTATCCGCACCCCATTTAGCATAAAGTTTGTACATATCAAACCCAAAACTACCGAGCAAAAGGGTATCGTTTTGTTGGCTTTTGCGCTGATTATTTTCTTGCTCCGCATAAACGCCTATCTTAATTGGTTGTGGCTTTTCGCCGATGCCGCGCCACGTTTTCGATACGTCAATATTAGGACGCAAGTAAGCGGTACGCTCTGTTTTCGTGTTAGTTTGGAGGTACGAACTATTGCTAATCAATTGAAAACCATTGTGTTGCAACGCTAATCGCGCACTGTGCCGCAGTCCGTCGTAAATGCTATCTTTGCGCAAAGCTGCCACTTCGTAAGCCACCGAGCCATACTGATTATTTTGGTATTGCAAGGTCGCAAAACCCAAATGTTCGTTTGTCCGCGCCAAGTTATTAGTGTTCCAATCACGCACAAACTCCACGGGACGGTACGGGTCTAAGGCTTCAAAACTGCGCTGCACACCTTCATAACGCACGTTAGCGGTAAGCGTGTGGGCTTCGCCGATTTTATATTTCCCATTAAGGGCAGCCGCGCCCGCCACACCCGTATCGTCGGCTTTGTCGGCTTCAGAAAAAAGGTTATTGTCTTTATTGCTAACGCCAATTTCGGCGGTCGCGTTCCAGTGTTCAGAAAAAGTATAGTCTGCGCCAGCAGAAAATAATTGTTGCCGTTTCGGCGTATTTAGTTTGGTAATAGGCGCGTAGCTGCCACGCGGTTTCCCCGTAATGCTGTCGGGAGCGAGCCACTGATATACGCGTCCGTTAGCCGCATTATTTACCGCCACAATGTAGTCGCCTCTGCCTGCGCCCACTTCCGTAAAACTCAATAAATACAAGGCTTTCGCGGGGTTAGTGCTGTAATTATAAATGCTATAAATACGATTATTATTAGTAATTGTATCGAGTTTTGCGTACTGAATTACCTTCGGATTATAGCCGTTTTCACTCAACCGCGCACCACTTACAAAAGCATTTTGGAGGCTGTCGCCAATATTAGAGAGCGTAGCACGTTGCTCGTCCGTGAGCGCAGTTTGCTGACTCTGATTTTTACTATCTGTCTCCGCAAACCAGTGCGCGTGAGCGCGTAGCTGCTTCGTTTCGTAGTTTGCATTTGCCGCCGTGATGTAGCGCAAGTAAGTTTGTTCACTATAAGTGAACTCTACAACAATGCGTTTGTCTTTGGTAATCAATTGTTTAGAGGTAAAAACAACTTCGCCAGTATTATAATTAATGGTGTAATCGTTTTCTACGCCGCGCCGCATCGCTACGCCATCGATAAATACTTTTTCGGTATTTGCGATGATGATAAGGAAGCGTTCGCCGTTGCCGCCAGTGAGTTTATAAGGACCCTGATTGCCCTCGAGCGCAACTAAGGTATTGCGGACAAACCGCCCACGCGACACCGCCGCCGCGCCACTCCCCGACACCACGCTACCCGTTTTATCGACGCTTCCGCGCGACGTTTCGACCATAAAACCCTGCAACCGCCGCGTATAATTAGTGAAGTAAGAACGCGGACGAGTGAGGTCGTAATCCCCAACCGTAAGTGCAGTCCGTCGCCGCGCAATGCGGAGGTATATCTTATCAAATTCTTGCAGTCGCTGCGTGTTACCGTCGGGCTGAAGCGGTATATTTTGGTCTGAAATGCTACCAACGATGTCAATATCGTCGCCAATTTTGCCATTTAATTGCAAGTTAAACTGCGAATTGAGGACTAAGTCTTGCGCATTACCAACCGACACGCCACGCGCCAAACTACCCGAATAGTTCAAACCTTTGTAGTCGAATATCGAGGGTGTTCTGTTCGCGTAACCTTGCGGATTGTAAGTATAAACGGCTGTATTACCGTTAGTTATCGTCTTCGGCGACAAAAACCAAGCGGTGTCTTTGTGTGCCGTCGGCGCGTCGAGCCTAAACGGCAGTACGCGGTAGCGTAAGCGGTAAGTCGTGTTTGGCGGCGGCGGCTTACGCCAAATCAGCAAGCGGTCTTTGACGGTGTAACGCGCCGTATCTATCACCCCGTTGTCGGTGTACAAAATCACCTCTTGCGGTAGCACCGTCAGCGAGTCTATCACGACCGTATCGCGGGTATGCGCCACGTTTCGCACCCGCAAATTGCTGTATCGCGTCAGTATATTAGTGCCATAAACGCAGCTCTGCCCGCTCAAACCGACGGTTTGAGCGAGCAGAACTACGATAAAACAAAACCGAATAGCGAAACGCATAAATGAAAGTGAAATCAATTACCCACAAATAAAACGTTTTTTTAGGTCAATTCGATGCTTGTGTATTTTTTTTTACTGTTTTTTATGGATTAACAGGCTTCGGAGCAGCGTCGCGTTTTGCTTTCGGCGGACTAATCAGATAACTCGCGCCAGCCGAAAGGATAATTGATTTTGCGCCAAGCGCGATATTATCGCCGTAGCCGTAGCCGTAGCCGCCGCGCACATACGCGCCCCAATGCGACGACGCTTGATAGTGTACGCCAATATCGGCAACATAAAAAATATTGCTGACCGTCTCTATTTTTGATGCAACTTCGCCTGCGATAGTGCTTGCCCAGTCTGCGTTTTCGGGTTTTTCTGTGCCTGTCGGACGCTTCGTGATAAACTTATAGCCGCCTTGCGTGCCTAACGAAAACAGCAGATTATCAGAGCCACCTTTAAAGTAAAACTCCGCTTTCACACCCGCCATCAAGTACTCGAGTGCGTAGGTTGTTTTGCCTTCTTCTTTGGTAGAAGTCTGTTTTTTGGCGCAATCGATGCCCTGACTTGCCGCAAAAGCAGGCGCGGTGTTGCAAAGCTCTTGTTGCGCTTGTCCTAAAAGACTAACAAATTGCTCCGAATTAGTGATTTTTTGCCACGACAACTCGGGGCTTTTTGTTTTGCAATAACCGCCGAGTACGCCCACCGTCACGTTCTTAAATAAGCCGTACTCAATGCCCATTGTGAGTGGCGGAATGATGACTTCGCTGCCTTGCGTGATGACGTTTTGTACGCCTAACGGGTAGCTGATACCGCCGTTTGCTTTAAGCATACCTTGCGTGTTCGTTTGCCCGCCCGCCGTGATAACGCTTCTAACAATCTCTATAATTTGGGCGTTAGCCGCAACAAAATAGAGGTTCAAAAAGAGGAAAAGTGTGATTATTTTTTTCATTTTGTATTGATTTTACTGCGTTAAACAATATTTTTATGATGTGTAATACTAAATTACTATTTTATTATATTAATTACCGCAAAGTTAAGCTATTTTTATTCAAAAACATTAATTATTATAATAATGTGACATAGTTTAGATTGAAAAATATGAGCTGCATTGGTTTTTTAATTTCAGTTAAAAATAATAGCGTTAAATCTGTGACATTACTTTGAAGCCACTTTTGTATCAAATTTCTTTGTTTAGAATAAATCTAAATAATTTTAATCACTTTTATTGACCATTAAATAGGTATTATTTCAAGTGATTTGCTGTATAAAAACTTGATTATTAAGGGTTTATAAGTATTGTCACAAAACAATCATTTTAGTATGACCTTTTTATTACAATCTAAATGCCTTTCTCGGCAACTACACAGCATACCTTTGCGTTATCAAAACAGTGAATATATTTTGCATCAACGGATTACACAACCGCTTTTTACCATTTTTATCATAAAAAAAATTTATACTGTGCCTTATTCTTACCCCCCCAAACATAATAGGTTAGTAGCTAAAAGTTTATTTATTTTTAGTTTAGCACTGATAAGTACACATTGCTTTGCGCAAGCCGAAACTGCTTCGGTCGACATTAATGTACCGATAAAATTAGGAGAACCCGACAGCGTTATACTCACAACTTTGCAAAATGTGGTGGTGACGGGGACGCGCCGCGAGCAGCAATTTGCGACCGCTACGCTACCAACTTTACTCGTCACGCGTACGCAGCTACAAGCGACAGGCGCGCTCCGCCTAAGCGACGTGCTAAACGAACAAACGGGCTTAACGCTAACGACAATGCGCAGCACGGGCGTACAAATGCAAGGCTTAAACCCTGATTATACCTTGATACTTATAGACGGCGAACCGATGATAGGACGTACCGCAGGCGCGATAGAACTTTCGCGGATTGCAGTCGGAAACATACAACAAATAGAGATTGTGAAAGGCGCGTCGTCGAGTTTATACGGCTCTGACGCGCTCGCAGGCGTAGTGAATATCATTACTAAAAAACCAAAAAATGGCGAGCAAAGTGGTATGGTTGGCTTGCGCTACGGCACGAATAATACGATAGACGCGAACGCGGACATACAGGTAAAAAAAGGCAAATGGAACGCTACGCTGTTTAGTAACTATTTCAAGACAGACGGCTACGACTTAGCAGGCGAAGCCTTTGGCAAAACCGTTGCGCCGTACTATAATTACATGTTTCAGACGCGGGTCGGCTACGACTTTTCTGACCGTACTAAGCTATCGGTTGCCTTGCGGTATTTTCGCGAAGCGCAAGAAAACGCTTTCGATATCGGTACACCACAAAAGCCTGAGTTTGTGACAGGCAACGGAAAGCTACATGATGCCAATTTGAACGTTATCGCTTCGCATTTTATTACCGATAAATGGAAAGCAACGCTACGCCTTTACGGTGCAGATTACTATATAGATAATCAGTTGGTTTACCAAAAAAACAGTGAACTCTACCAAAGCGATATTTTTAATCAACGGTTCATGCGTCCCGAATTGATTTCGGAATATTCGTTCGATACCAAAAATGCATTGACACTCGGCGCAGGACATTCGCAAGAAAGCGTCAATTCTACCCGTTACACGGAAGCTAAATATTTTAATAATACTTATGCTTTTGTGCAACATGAATGGCAACCCGTAAAAGCATTTACATTAATTGCAGGCGGACGACTCGATGTACATAGTGCTTACGCGACGCAGTTCAGTCCCAAAATTTCGGCGCGATACGACGTGAATAAGGTGTTGGCGATACGCGCTTCTACGGGTGTGGGTTTCAAATCGCCCGATTTCAGACAATTGTACCTGTCGTTTAATAACGCGGTAGCGGGTTACAGCGTATTTGGCTCGCAAGAACTCGCGTCAAATGTGGCGGTGCTGCAAACGGAAAATCAGATTGCGGAGCTACTTGTCGGCCCTACTTCTTTCGGCAAATTAGAAGCGGAACGCTCACGTGCCTACAATTTTGGCATACAATTAAAGCCGAATAAGGCGATTTTGGGTACGATAAATGCGTTTCGTAATGACATCGACAACTTGATAGAAACACAAATAGTAGCCCGCAAAACGAATGGTCAAGCGGTGTATAGTTATCGCAATATTAATAAAGTGTTCACGCAAGGGGTTGATATGGATTGGCAATGGCAGATGAATAATTTGTTTAGTTTGTCGGCAGGTTATCAATATTTGGAGGCGAAAGATAAGGAAGTTTTGAGCAAATTGGCGGCAGGCGAAGTGTATCGCCGCGACCCTGTCACCTACGATACTAAAAGAGTAACGGTTGCCGAATACGGCGGTTTGTTCAATCGCTCGGCGCACAGCGCGAATATGAAATTGTATTTTGAGAGTAAAAATAAGGACTGGTCGGCTACGGTGCGCACGATATATAAAGGTAGGTTTGGCTTCGCCGACCGCAACGCAAACGTGATATTAGATGCTGATAATGAATACGTTAAAGGTTACTTCGTTACCAATATGTCCGTTTCCAAAACATTCAAACAAAAATACACGGTGCAGTTAGGCTGCGATAATGTACTGAACTACACCGACGCGCTCTATATTCCTACTATGCCAGGTCGCTTAGTTTGGGCAAAGGTAAATTTTAGTTTTGGACGGAAATAAATCACAAAACATATCGAAAATATTTTTTTTAGTATATATACATTTTTAATCTTATTAATAATTTAAAATCAATTTAAAATCAATTTAAAATCAATTTACAATGCAAAAATTTATGATTGGCGCAGCAGTAATGCTCGCATTGGCAACTGTTTCTTGTCAGAGACCAAAGGACGAAGAGGTTACACCAACCGAGAGCGCGCTTCCAGTAGTGCGCGTAACGAACCTCGCGGTTCAGCCTAGTACGGGGTCTTTTACGCTTTACAGCCTAAAAGACAACAAACAAGTAGCGAACAGCGATAGTGCTACCACAAAATGGGACATTGGTTTCCGTTCTACAACACTTATTTTTAATGCTGCGTCACGCGGTCCAGGCGCGGGCGGCGCGTTGATGCAAACGGGTATATTTAGCGATTTTGCTACTGCACCTACCACGGGCTATCGATTAGACACCTCGGCTGTCGCACCACCTGTATATGCCGTTATTCCAAGCTCGGGTAAAGGTTGGTATGATTACAACGCTACTGCAAATACTATCACGCCATCAGCGGGTAAATTTATCGCGGTGCGCACCGCAGAAGGCAAATATGCGAAACTAGAAATATTGTCGTATTACAAAGATGCACCCGCTACACCTGATGCGACAAGTATTGCAAGAAATTATAACTTCCGCTTTGTGTATCAGCCAAATGGCACGAAGTTAAAATAAATTATCGTTTTTTTTATTAAAAAAACGTCCCTTTCTCACGAGTAGAAAGGGACGTTTTTTGTTTTTTTATAATTTATGTTTACAAACTTACATTTGTTTGGTGCGTTGCTTGCTGCGTTCTTGTTCGGCGCGCTGACGTGCTTTTTGCGCGACTACAGAACTCGGATTGAGCCGCAAAGCGGCATCAAAATCGTGTACCGCGATGGCGTATTTGCCTAAGCTCTGGTATATCAATCCGCGTTCAACGAGTGTATTTTCGGTCGGGTGTGCGATGATTAGGTCGTTGTAGTCGGTCAGTGCGCCGTTCACGTCGCCCGTAGTGTATTTGGCGCGGGCGCGGTTGCTGCGGGCAGCCGCGAACGTAGGGTCGAGGCGGAGCGCGTAGTCGAGGTCGGCGATAGCCGACTGCCATTGTGCTGCCGATATTTTGGCGAAAGCACGGTCGTTAAAATTAGCCGCGATAGGGTTGAGGCGCACTACGCGGTCAAAATCAGCGACCGCAAGGCGCGCGTCGCCGCTTTCTAATCGCGCTTTTGCACGGAGATAAAACGCGCGTTCTTCGGTCGGCATCATGCTCAGTACGCGCCCGCAATCTTTAATCACCGCGTCATATTCGCGAAAAAGTAAGTTGGCTTGCGCCCGACAAAGGAGCGGCGCGCAACGGGTCGGCGCGAGTTGCGCTGCTGCGCTAAAACTTTGTATGGCAGGTTTGGTGTATCCGAGCATCAGTTCCGCACCGCCCTTGCTCATATATATAGTATACGGGTCGTGCGCACCGTGTAGCGCATGGTCAAAATATGCGGCGGCAGCGGCGTAATCGGCGGCTTGATAAGCAGCGTCGCCCTTATGTTGCCACTCGACAGATTCGGTACGATGCAGATTAGCCGCTTTTTGTGCCGTAGCATTATTGCCAAATAAAATAAAGCAAAAAATAGCTATTTGCAACGAATTATTGGTTAAGTATATCAAAACCAGTATTTTTTAAGGGTGAGTTAGGACGCAATTATTGGTTTGGTAGGTATAATATTCATACTTCAAATATTATACCAAATAATATATATGGTAATAGTAAATGTTGTAAATTGTCCCAAATAAGATGCTTTTGCAGGAAAAATAGTTGCTTTTGCAATAAAAAAATTGATGCAAAAACATTTTGTTGTATGAAAAAAAGTAGTTAGCTGAAATAAAATACCCGATATTCTTTATCTACACTCTAAAAATAGCTTAACCCTACGTTTCACTACGGTTTAACTATTTTTTTTCGTTCCCGATAATATCGTTTATTTTAAAACATATACTTACCTTTGTTTTCATAACTTCGAAAAAAATAAAAAACGACACTTTGTTTGCTATAATAGATGTAGAAACCACGGGCGGACGACCGCCGATAGACCGCGTCACCGAAATAGCGATTGTCATACACGACGGCGAAAACGTGATAGACACTTACTCGTCGCTCGTGAACCCTGAACGCTCGATACCGTACCAAATCCAAAACCTCACGGGGATAACGGACGCGATGGTGGCGGTTGCGCCGAAGTTTTATGAGGTTGCCAAAAAAATAATCGAACTCACCGAAGGCTGCGTTTTTGTGGCGCATAACGTCGCGTTCGACTACAAGTTTGTGCAGTCGGAGTTCAAGATGTTGGGCTATGCGTTTCAGCGCAAACGCTTGTGTACCGTGCGTTTAGGTCGGCAACTCCTGCCTGGGCATCGCTCCTACGCGCTCGGCAATATCACCCGCGCCTTAGGTATTCCGCTCACGGGCGCGCACCGCGCCCTGAACGACGCGATGGCAACAGCGCACCTATTCGACCGTTTATTGGAAGCCGACGACGACAGCGTGGTGATGAGCGCGATGCTCAATCACGGCGTAGTCGCTACCCGTCTGCCTAATAATATCACGATGCAGCAACTCGATGACCTGCCCGAAAGCTGCGGCGTTTATTATTTTTATAATGACCTCAAAGAGGTGATTTATGTGGGCAAAAGCATCAATATCCGCAAACGGGTGATGGAGCATTTTGCCAATAAAAAATCAGTCGCGGCGCGTATGCTGCACGCGATTACGGATATTTCTTTTGAGAAAACGGGTACGGAACTGCTCGCGTTATTGCTCGAGAGCCAAGAAATAAAGCAAATACAGCCGCAATACAATAAGGCACAAGTGCCAAAACGCACGACTTTCAACCTGTTTTATTACACCGACGAACAAGGCTATTTTCGGTTTGATGTGGCGAGCGGCAACCTCCGCAACGTGACGATACTCGCCTCCTACCCGACGGGTAACACGGGCAAAAGTATGCTCCGCAGCTTTCAGCAGCAGTACCAACTCTGTCCGCATCTGATGCAAAGCAACCCTTCTACGCACTCCTGTTTTATGGTGCATCTCGGCAAGTGCGCAGGCGCGTGTACGGGCGCGGAAGCCCTGAGCAGCTACAACGAACGCGCCCAAAAAATCATACAAAACTTCCGCAACGACCGCTTCGAGGGCAACGATTTTTTCTTGGTAGAACCCACCGACGAACCCAACGAACTCGCTATCGTACTCATACAAAACCATATTTATAGAGGCTACGGCACGGTGAGCCGCGAAGACCCGCCCGAGGCGTGGCACGAAGCGATACAGCCGCGCGGACATAATTTTGACGTGGCGCAAATCATCAAAGAGTATATGCGGAAGGGTGGGAATATGCGGAAGGTGATGGTGTGAGGGAGGCACTAAAACCTTATAATTTTTTTATGACAAAATACCTTTACCTTTTACTCGCCTTATTTTTCGCGTCGTCGTGCAATAGTATCGTCAAAAATGGTTTAGGCATAAATGAGCCGACGGCAAATCGAGCGAAAATCGCAGCTTTTGCGCGTAAAATTCCTATAAAAGCGTACTATTATCTGCAAAAAGATAAATATTTGGATTTTATCAAAGAAAATATTGCGGATACTAATATGGTACAAAAATTTTGTCAGCCGTTGCAAGTACTTTCTTTCAAAAACGGCATACTGCGTAGCATGAGCGTGAACTGCAACGCGAGAGGTTTTCCGAACTTAAAATGGAGGTTTCAGACCGATAGCCTCGGCGGATTTATAGGAAATATGCAGCGCATTCCTGCGCAGTTTGGTATTCAAAATTACTTGTCGGCGTGTGGCGCGGGTGACGTTTTATATGATACTGAAAATCAAATTGTGGTGCAATGGAGCTATGTTACAGGTCGGCAAACGCAGTTGATGATTAGAAAACTGCAAAAAATTTATCCTAAGCAAAATATCATTTATATCAATAATGATGCGTTGTATGTAGAACAAAAAGAATGAGTTGAGATGGGAAAAAGTAAGATTATTCCCACACAAAAAAAAAACGTTACCGACACCACAACAGGCATCGATAACGTTTTTGTTTATACAATTACGCTCAAAACTACACGCCTTAACGGATTCCGTGCATCATTTTGAGGAGTTGTCGCGAGAAAATAAGCAATAAAATACTCGATACGCCCGACATTACCATAAATATCATAAAGAAATCAGATAAATTAGTCACCTGAAAGCCTGCGATACTCGGAAACTGATGAGCGATGCCCAGTTCTTTGAGCTTCGCGAGCTGCTCTACGGTTGCAGTTGCTGTGCCTTTGAGTATGTCGGGAAGGTTGCCGATGCCGTTTTCTGCCGCTTTTTTAAACTCCGCATCACCCGAAGGATAGTATGTAGATAAAAACCCTGCAAATTTATTGGCGGTAGCCGTACTCAAAAACCAAACGCCCATCATCAACGATGCGAAGCGTGCAGGCGCGAGTTTGGAGACCATCGATAAACCGATTGGCGACAAGCAAAGTTCACCAAAAGTATGCAACATATACATAGAAAACAACCAAAACATACTTACTTTGATGCCGGGCGTGAGGTGTTGCACCCCAAACCAAATAATGATATAGCCGACGCACAACAAGGCTAAACCAATCGCTTGCTTAACGGGTGATGCAGGTTCTTTGTTACCCATGCTCGTCCACATCGCAGCGAAAATAGGCGCGAAAATAACGATAGCTAACGGATTGATAGATTGAAAATAGGTAGCGGGAATCTCAAATCCGAACAAATTACGGTCTGTTTGCTCGTCGGCGAAAAAGGTGAGCGACGCGCCTGCCTGCTCGAACGCGCCCCAGAAAGCAATCACGAAAAACGCAATAATGATAATCACCATAATGCGCTGCCGCTCTTGTGTATTGAGGCTTCTATCCATCAAAATAACGGTTGGGACAGATAAACACGCCGAGTAGATGAACGAACCGATTAAGTCTATTTCCAGCCGAAAGTAAAATAAACTTGCAAAACCAAATAATAAAACCGCACCAACAACTGCCTCACGGGTCGAAAAACCACCTGCGCCACCTGCCGCTTGCGCTGCTTGATGCGAGTTGAACGCGCCATCGTCCAAAATAGTGTTGTCGAAAAGTTGTTCGGAAGGAGCGTTTTTATCCCGCACCGTATTTGGCTTGTCGCCGATAGCTGCGCCCGACGGCGTAATCAAATGCTTATCTTTGAGTAATATAAAGCTAATCAGGGCGATAATCATACCGATACAAGCGGTGAGAAAACCCCATTTGTAATCCACTTTTTCTGCCAAGTAACCGCATACCAACGGCGCGAAAAACGCACCCAAATTGATACCCATATAAAATATAGTGAACGCGGAGTCCACGCGCTTATCGCCCTCGTCGTATAGCTGCCCTACCATAGTAGAGATATTTGGTTTGAAAAAACCGTTGCCAAAAATCAAAAAGCCTAAGCCTAAGTAGCACATCGGGACGGCTACGCTGAGGTCGGCAGCAAAGCTACCGCTCAAAAACATACAAAACTGCCCGATAGCCATCAAAACGCCACCTACAATGATTGATTTTTGGTTGCCCCAAAGGTTATCCGCAACAATTCCGCCCAAAAGCGGCGTTAAATACACCAAACCGGTGTAGCTACCATACACTTGTACTGCAAAAGCCTTGTCGAAAGCCAAAACTTTGACCATAAACAGCGTAAAAATAGCGCGCATACCGTAGTAGCTGAACCGCTCCCACATTTCGGTTGTAAAAAGGACGTATAATCCGCTAGGATGTTTACCCATGATATTGTGATTTTAAAGATTAAAGATTATTTTTGATGGTTAATTATATAATTACAAGGCAAAGAAAGGAAAAAAAATCCTTATATATCTATTTTTTATAATAAAAATTTCAAATTCGTATCTTTTGTTTTTTTAGTAAGCTAATTTTAGAGCGGTTTCTTTTAGATGGCCATCAATGCAGCACGGACTTTTTATCACAAAAAGCAGATATTTTTGAGTATTGAAGTTTTTTAAAGGTGAAAGGCAAAGAAGCAGAGACGAGAGGAAGTAAAATAGTTAAAATTTTTATTTTCTTTGAAAACAGAAGACGCAAGCACAATCCAGTCGTTATCAACGGCATCTAAACCTCTATCAGAAGCTCCATATTAGGTTCGGGCAGAGCAGAAAGCCGTTTTAATATTATAATTTTGGTTGGGTGAGGCATCTTTATCCGTACGAAAATAGATAGTATAAATACAATATACAAGTCTATTTTTAAATGCGCTATCAACTTGCGTTAAACTCCTGTTTCGTTGCCCGTTTACTGGAGCGAACTGAGTTCTTTCCCACTTTTACCTGTCGAACACCGTCCCATCGCACCCTTTTTCACATTATCTTTATAAATATGTATCTTTAATTTGCTGCAAACAGCACTTTGGTACGAAATTTTATATACATAGAATATTGATTTATGAATATAAAAAATCAAAGATACATTTAGCTGAAATAAATTATTCGTCATTATTTTATCTACACTAAAAAAATAGGTAAAACCTACGCAAGCTGCGGTTTAACTATTTTTCGGCGTTCCCGATAATGACGATTAATTTAAAACATACAATTATGAAAAAATATTATTGGTTAATGCTGCTTGGCGTAATAGCGACAACGGCAACCGCGCAAGGCGGCTTATCGGACGAGGACGACGACGAGGCGTGGGAGGCCGAAACCTTAGACGCAATACAACCTGTATGGATACAAAACAGAGGTAGCGTCTCGCCGACGCAGACGCTACCGACGCTCGCAAACGGCACAAAGCCCAAAATAGCGGTCACGAATACCAATATCGCGCTCCCAGGCGCGAAGCCGCCGCCTGCACAGGTAGCGATTGACAACACTAAAACGGTGGTACAAACGCCACAAAAACCGATAGTGGTAGTTACGGAGCGTGCGCAAGTGTCGCCGTTTCCGTCTCGTGACGACCGCGAGCGGGTACGCGAGGTGTTCGCGCCTTTCTCGCAGGCGCGCCCAACGCGGTTGTTGCCCTTAGCGCAATACGTTGATTATAAAGCAGGTATAGTTTTGCTGCCGCAATATATTGTTTATCCGATTGCAGGCGTTCCGCCCGTACATTCGCGGATAGACATGACCGATGTAGAGCCTAAAATAGAAGCCGTTGCGGTCGTTCCGACCACGCAAACGCCGCCGACCTTGCCCGTCGCGCCTATCGCACAGCCCAAAATAGCGACCGCTGAAATACCAAAAACCGCATTGCCCCGCAGTTCGTCTGTCGCGGACGAAGACGCTGCTGCTGCCGCATTAGCGCAAGCTAAAGAGTTGCAAATCAAGGAAAAACAAGCGGCGGCAGATGCGTTGCAGCGCAATAATGCGGCATCAGCGCAAGCCGAAACTACCCGAATTGCTGCATTAGCGAAAGCAAAAGAAACGGCGAAGCAAGAAGAACAAGCGGCTGCCGATGCGTTGCAACGCAATAATGCCGCATTAGCACAAGCCAAAACAAAAAAAGAAGCGGACGACGCACAAATAGAACGCGACGCGCAAATGGAACGCGACGCGCAAATCAGACGTGACGCGGCAGCAAAAGAAGCAGCGCGCATAGCTGCCATCAAACCTGCCAAAATAGAGGTCAAGATAGCAGCACCCGAGCGCACGCCGAGCAAAGCGACCGACTTAGTAGGCGAAGCACAATACGCAGCGGACGATACCGATATAAATTTAGGCGCGAAACCAAGCGCAATGCCTGCGGCAGCCGAACTCGATATTTCGGAAAAAAATATCAAATCTGCGCCATCTGTGACAGAAAACAAAAGCGATACGAAAAATGTCTTTTCGCCTAAACCTGCCGCTACCGACGCTTCCAATTTGTCGAATATAATGACGGTTGCGCAACTGCCTTACGATGCCCGCGACGTGTACGCGACTGCCCTCGAGCATTACCGCGCCCAAAATTACTCGCCCGCTATCGCGTACTTTGAGGAGACGATAAAGCAGCAGCCGACCTTCGCCGATGCCTACCGTTTGCTAGTGGAATGCTACGAAAAAAACAATAATTACACAAAAGCAATTAAGTATTATGAAAAATATTTGACCTTTTTTCCGAACAGCGAAAAAGATTGGTTCAACCTCTCGCTGCTGTATGGCTATACCAAAAACACGGATAAAGCGATAGCTGCCGCCGAGCGTTCGGTCGCCGCAAACCCCGATTACGAAAAGGGCAAACGCCGCTTGCTCAACCTCTATACTATTACGGGCAAAACCGATAAATTGGCAAAAGACAATACGCAAGAGGGCATTTTGAAGCACGTCACGGTGTTGTATAAACAACAAAAATACACGGACGCGCTGGCGCGAATCAAGGATTTGGACGCGCCGACGGGCGAAGTAGCCTACATCAAAGGCGTTTGTTTGCGCAAGCTAAACCGCGACACCGAAGCGATAGCCGCTTATGCCGAATGTCTCGCTACCAAACCTGACCACATAGAGGCGTTGGCGGAAACGGGCGTGATTTATTACAACCAAAAAGTGTATGATAAAGCAACCGATTTTTTTGGTAGAGCGTCGGCGCGCCGAACTACCGACCCTGCATTGAGCGGGTTGTATGGGCGGGCATTATTGTATAATAAAGAACCAAAACGCGCTATCGCGTACTTAGAGCGCGCCTCGAGCGCAGACCCGACCGACGCGACGACGAAACGCCTCCTCAGCGCGGCTTACGCGGAGGCGGACACGCAGCGCGAAAGCGCGACGGCTGCCGTAAAGGAGGACAAGGCGAGTCGCCCGATGCCGACGCAGGACAAAAAACAGCGCAATAAACTTTATAACGATGGCTTAACAGCCTACAACGAACACGATTATGCGGCTGCAACGGGGCTGTTTTTGCGCGCATTAACCGAAGACCGCACCGAACCGCGCATCTATTATATGTTGGGTTTGACGTATTTCGCCGATGGCGACAACCTAAAAGCGATACCGCAATTTAACCGCGCCATAGAGATAGACGGCAACTATATCAAGGCTTACGAAGGCATCGCGAAGGTGTATTACAATATGCAAGACGGCAAAAACGCGATTATGAACTACGAAAAAGCCATCAAACGCGGCTCTACTTCGGTGGAGGTTTTGCGCGAAGTAGCGACCGTTCATGCCCTCGAGGGCAACTACAATTCTGCCGCTTTTTACTACCTCAAAGCGATAGAAAAGCAGCCAAACAACGCCGAAATTTATTATAATTATGGTACAACACTCCTTTTAGACAACAAATTTAATGCCGCCGTGCAACAATTCAAAAAAACGACGGAGCTGAACCCGAAGTATTTGGCGGCGTATTTTAATATGGGTCAAGCCCAAATAAAAATGGATAACTTCGACGACGCGCTCAAAACGGGGCAGCGCGTTATCGCCGTCGCGCCCGACTACGCGAACGGCTATGTGCTTTGCGCAATGGCGTACAACCGCATGGGCGACAGCTATAATCAAGACAAATACGAGCGTATGGCGAAAAAATATGACGGCGGTTTGAAGTTTTAAAATAAAAAAAATCAAATGCGGCGTTTGTGCATTACCTTTGTAAAGAAAAAAGGAATATGGACAGACTGCCATTGACTACCATAAGAAAACCATTTATAGCAGCAGAGATAATCTGTCTGCTATATTTGTCGTTTATAATGATAAATCAAGAATATGAAACGAAAGGGTATAAAATGCCGAATATTTGGTATATTTATAGAGATAATTTTAATATCACACTAATTGTATCCATCACTCTTTTACCTTTCTTTTTAATATTTGTGAACGTCGTTCTATTGATAGGGCAAAAAAAACCTAATTATTGGTTATCTATACTTACAATCCTCGTTTGTTTGGCAGCAATAGTGTCGATATTTAGTAAGATAGAATAATTGTTTTAAAAATATAATCTCCAAAATCATCAACCAATAAAACCAACCCATGCAAAAAACCATTTTATACACTTTACTCTGCCTGAGCAGTTTACGCGCTGCGGCGCAAACGGGTAATGTTAGCACTAGGTCGTCGGCTGGAAGTGTAGCACAAGTAAATACCAACTATGTAGTTTTTGAGATGCACCACAATCGAACCGCTTTTGGACGTTTTACAGTACCTGACGAGATGACGAGTATGGTCGTATTTGAAGTAGCAACTATTAAAAATAAAGGTAAATATAAGGTAGTTATAATGTCGCCTACTCGCTCAAGTCGTTATGGTCTTGCGCGATTAGAAGACCCTAAATTTTTTTATTTGACTGACCCTGAAAATATAAAAACTATCAATTTTGAGTTATCAGTGGTGTTGGAAGGCGCACCCTACGCCACGACAACAACCGTCAATGGACATAGTTACACCAAAAACTATCATGCAGGGAGATACCCTATTAGTAGTGTATTTTCGTTAGATACACAAACAGGGGAATTGAGCATCAGCGAACCGTCGCCGCGTCTAAACGTACCGCAGCATCTTTCTCCGCGCTCCGTATTTCAGATTTCTGAGGATAATTACGTTGTCACGCAATCCATCATTCTAAATGTCACTGACGCTGAACAAAAGAGAGCTATTTTTTTAAAATTAAAATAACAAAACCAACTAATAACAAAAAAACAACCCATGCAAAAAACCATCTTATACACTTTACTCTGCCTGGGCAGTTTACGCGCTGCGGCGCAAACGACTGACAACAGCAGCACATCTACGGACATAGGTTTGCAGCATACCGTAGCGGCTAATATTTCTACTAATTCAGAGAGCGTGTTTTTATATAGTGTGCTTTACGATTTACGTTTGCGCAACCTGTATAGAAAGTTAGATTTGGCGTTCGGCGCAGATTTTGGGTATGTAAATGATACTCGTAATTTGGAACTTGATAACCCTAATACTTCCTCTTGGAAAATTAAGAAAGATGGGGCGAAAGCTACGCTGCGCTGCGTAGCAATTATCGGACGCAAAAATGTTGCGTTTGAAGCTGGGTTGCAATTTAGTTATAGCTCTTTTCATTCACTAAATAATATTGTCTATGACCCCTCCTATAATAACCCCAATACGTCCTACGAAGAATATAGAAACAGGTTTGCTATTGGGATACCTTTAGGAGTACGTTATCAGCCCGCCCGTTCATCTGTTTTTGTTGCGCTTGCGCTTGACGTTTCTATTATTGGCGTAGAAAGCTACGATACTCTCCTCCAATATGAGAACGGTACAATAATATCGAGTTCGCGAGGTGAAGGAGTCGATGTGCGGGTTTACCGAAATAGGGGACGTTTAGCGGTCGGCTACACTTTCCCTGTGAAACACAAAAAAACCATTAATATTCAGTGATTAACGATTAGTGTATTGCGCAGGAACGTTTCAATATTTCAAATTTCCGAAGATAACTACGTTGTCACGCAATCTATCATTCTAAATGTGACTGATGCTGAACAAAAGAGAGCTATTTTTTTAAAATTAAAATAACAAAACCAACTAATTACAAAATAACAACCCATGCAAAAAATCATCTTATACACTTTGCTCTGCCTGAGTAGTTTACGCGCTGCGGCGCAAACCACAAACAGCAGCAGTGCATCTACGGACGTAGGTTTGCAGCACACCGTAGCCGCTAGCGTATCAGTTAATACCGACAATGGTCTTTTGTACGGCGCGCTTTACGACCTGCGTTTTCGCAACCTGCACCCGAAAGTCGGTCTAGCCGTCGGCGTAGATTTCGGATATGCAGCTAACGTTAGTAATTTTCCAGTTAATAGCTATACTAATAGCTCCCAAACCATCAAAAGTGATGGCGCGAAAGGCGCATTGCGTTGCGTGGCACTTTTCGGACGTAAAAACGTAGTTTTCGAGACAGGTTTGCAATTCAGTTATAGTAGCTATCATGTAATCACTAATACAGTATATTCTCCACCTTATAGCTATTCAAACGCCCTAAACGACGAGTATAGAAATAAGTTTGCTATTGCCGTGCCTTTGGGCGTGCGGTATCAGCCTGCTCGCGCAATGCTTTTTGTTGCGCTTGCGCTTGACCTTTCTGTGTGGAGAGCGGCGACTTACATAGCTGATTACGAAAATAGTATTACCGCACCATCACGTTATAAAACTGATGCGGTCGGGACGATGCTTGACCTAAATAGAATACGCCTATCGGTCGGCTACACCTTCCCCGTGAAATACCAGAAATAGTGATTAGTGTTCAGCGATTAGCGATTAGTGTTGCGCAGAACTGCAATAATTTGGGGTTTTAACGATTATAACCCAAACAAAAAAAGTTACCGACACCTTCACGGCATCGGTAACTTTTTTTATTAAAACAGTAGAACCGCAAAATTTTGCGGTTCTACTGTTTTTTATTTAATCACGGTCACTTTACGACCCATGAACCGACCATCTACTTCTACCACCATGAAGTACGAGCCGCTCGCGAGTTGCGTCGCGTCTATGCGCACGTCCGTGCTAGTGTTGCGGGTATAGTTTAGGGTTTCGGTAGCGAGGCGTTTGCCAGTATTATCGAAGGTGTGTACCAACACTTTACCATCAAAATTACCGCCGTTGAGGCGCAACGCGCCGTTGTTTTGTATCGGATTTGGTAGTACCGTTGCGGTCA
>JAYWGJ010000181.1:0-2516 GCA_043778315.1 Saprospiraceae bacterium
GTCGGGTAAAAACGAGGTGACAATGGACGAAGTATTCGAAATAACGGAATATATACAAAGCGAAGCGGGTAAAGATGCCAATTTAATTTGGGGAAATTGTTACGATCAGTCCTTGACGGACGAGGTAATAGTGACGGTAATTGCTACTGGTTTTGAGCGTAAAGGCGCACGCAAGCTGCAAGAGATGACCGAAAATACCCGCGTATCGGCGCAGCCGCGCACACAAAACGAGACACGTCAAACGGTTGTGATGCTCGACGATACGCCGCCGCCGCCCAAATATAATCCTTACGGCGGAAATACTAGTAATACCATCGACTTCGAGCTTCCGCCACAGCCGAAAGAGCAAGTCGGTATGCGTACCGTCACTTACGACGAGCCGTACATCAAAGAGCAGCCGCAAGTAGTGGTGAATAATGGCTTACCAACGCCCGAAGAACGCCGTCAGCAACGCTTGCGCGATATGTCGGTTCGGTTAAATAATCCGCAGACTATCAACGAGTTAGAGAATCAACCTGCGTATATGCGCCGCAATGTAGCGTTAGATGATGTGCCGTCGTCGGCAGACCATACCATGTCAAAATGGGCGGTGAATAACGACAACGAAGAGCGTCCAGAAATTCGCGAAAGCAATTCTTTTTTGCATGATAATGTAGATTGAAATGTAGATTGAAATGTAGATTGATTTTATTTATATTTAAGAATATTCGTTTAACCACTCGTATAAAAGCCCTTCGCTACTTCGGTATGCGAGGGGCTTTGTGTGTTATTAGTATTGTGAAAACCCAAAAAAACGTCGCGCAAGTATGAACCTGCACGACGTTTTTATATTAAAAAATTCTTTTTTAGAAATGGAAATCTATACCGAGCATCGGTACTACAAGCGGAGCTTCGGGGTTGTCGTGGTAGTTTAGTCGCCAAACACAATCCACACGGAAAAACTTAAAGATGTTTTCTATACCAACACCAGCCTCCATAAACGGCACTTTATCGGGTGCGCGCACCTTGACGGTGGCGGCTGCGTCGGCGTAATTATTGCGGTTAGCGTATTGATTTTCGGTACTCATACTGCCCATAATCGCACGAAAATAAGCAACTTCGCGAAGTTGTAGCTTGCGCAAAAGCGGAACATGATTTAAGAAAAAGCCTTCAAAATGTTGGGTCACACGCAAAGATGCGTAGCTATCGGCAGCAAACTCGAAGCGATTCATCGTATTAAAGTTATTTTGCTCTATCATATAGGTCTCGTTGCCTGGAATCACCTCGAGCAATAAGTACGGCAATGGCGCACCAAATACTTTACCTGCGCGTACTTGATACTGCGTCCAACCGAGCGGATTGGTCGGAAACCAGTGGTCGAGACCGAGTGTGAGGCGGTCATAACTATACTGACTATTGATTACGCCGCTCGCGCTGTGCGCGTATTGCAAATAAACTTTTGGGTATTTCGTGCCTGTACTGATGCGGCTAAATGCGCCGTCGATGAATTTTTCGCCGTAGGCGTAGCGTACTTTTAGTATTGCCTCTGAGGCGATAATTTTGTCGTGAACTTGGTCAATAGCAGGCTCGTCGTTCGGGCGAAAGGAGAAGTTCAAGCCGCCGCCGTTCGGGTCGGTACGCTCATACGGGTCTAATTCGTAGTGCAATAAAGTGAGTTTTGTCGACCAGCCTTTGGTCCACCAGCGTTCTATAAATGCCTTACTCTCTCTAATGTCCACCATTTTCTGAGGTACATTTACTCTGCGGATTAAGCCAGAAAGCAGCGAACCAGGTAGTGACTCTTCACTATTCGCGGTCGTAAAATCTACTTCATCGCGGTAGCTGCCGCCAATAATAGTGCGTTTTGGGTATTTTTGTAGGTTATATTGAAATTTTCCGCCAAAACGCGCCCTGCGGTCTTTAAAGCCATACGCACCGAAAACGGTCACGTCCAAATCCTTCGAGAATTTAGGACTTGTGGAAAGCGAGAGTTTTACGCGGTCACCCTGAACGGGATTGAAATTATACATATTGTATAAATTGCCGATTTCGATGGGTCCAAATGCCTTGAAACCAGTAGAAAATACAGTAATAATTTCGGTATAGGTTTTGAAAATAGGGACATTTTTTACGCTGTCCACCATTTTATACACCATTTTTTCGCTCTTCGTGAGCGAGTCATGGCGGACGGTTTCCCAGTACGAATTATCCTTTTTCAGCTTTTCGGGGTCGACCATTTCGGGGTCGGAGGTTCGGTATTTTTCTGCCGTTTTTGGGTTATTACTGACATAATTTTTATACGAAATACTCTTGCGACCGATAATCCCAGGCGTTTTTTCACTTGGCGCAAAGTCAATAATATTTTTCAATTTGGTAGGATACCAGTGTTTATCTTTAAAATCAAAATCTTGATAAATGATAATTCGGTTCACAAAATTGATATTTACGTCGGGCGACATACGCATATTCACATTCGCAATCGCCCAACTTGTATCCGCGACCCAAAAATCGCCGTAAAATGTTGTTTCTTGCTTGCG
>JAYWGJ010000182.1:0-6832 GCA_043778315.1 Saprospiraceae bacterium
TTTTGAAAAACCTTGCGGGCGGCGTATTACTGCCTTCCGTCCTCAACGGGTTTAGTGTGCGCGCCTTCGCCGAAAATCCGCTACCCGACGGCTTAGAAAGTATCGCCACTTCTAATACTGACCATATTTTGGTATTAATACAATTGGGCGGCGGCAACGACGGCTTAAATACGCTCGTCCCTATCGACCAGTACGCTGCGCTTAGTGTCGTGCGTCCCGAGGTTATTTTGCCACAAAACAGCATTTTACCACTTAGCGGCATCACTAATGCAGGTTTACACCCGGCTATGACGGGTTTCCGCAACCTTTATAACGATGGCAAACTCCTTGCCGTGCAAGGTGTTTCGTACCCAATCCCGAACCTTTCGCATTTCAGAGCAACGGATATTATGATGTCTGCCTCTGACTCCAATTCGGTCGTCACGAGCGGCTGGGTCGGTCGCTATTTAGCGCAAGAATACCCCAATTACCCGACAGGTTTCCCCAATACCACCATGCCCGACCCGCTCGCCGTAGAAATCGGCAGTTCGGCATCGCTCACACAACAAGGACCCGTACTCCCGATGGGTATGGTCATCGGTGACCCCGACAACTTTTACAATTGGACGACCGCCGTTCAGCCTACACCGCCCAACACTTTTGCAGGACAAAAACTCCAATTTGTGCGTACTATTTCGTCGCTTTCGCGGACGTATGGCGGGGCAATAACTACCGCTTTTGATGCGGGTACAACCAACGTAGCCGCCAATTATCCAGCTAACAGCGACTTAGCGGAACGCCTCAAAGGGGTTGCCAAACTGATAAGCGGTGGCTTGAAAAGCCGCATATATATTGTCACACAAACGGGCTACGATACGCATAGCAATCAGGTGCAAGACTCTGACCACACTATTGGTAAACACGCCAATCTGCTGAAAGATTTGTCCGATAGTGTAGCCGCGTTCATGCGCGACATCAACGCGCAGGGCTTCGGCGACCGCGTAGTCGGCATGACCGTTTCTGAGTTTGGCAGACGGATTATCGCTAACGCTTCGGGCGGCACTGACCACGGCACGGCTGCGCCGATGTTTTTGTTTGGCAATAAAGTGGAAAGCGGTATTGTGGGTAGTAATCCTGTCATCAGCCCGAACGCGAATTGGTCGGATAATATACCGATGCAGCATGATTTCCGTGCGGTGTTTAGCTCCGTTTTGCGACAATGGTTTTGCCTTAGCAACGCAGATGCAGCCAATGTCATGTTGGGTAGTTTTCCGAATATACCCGTCATCAAAACCACAGCGCAGTGTATTGCTGTTGCTACGCACGAGGCAAATCAAGCCGCAGGCAAACGATTATTGAGCGTCGCGCCAAACCCAATGACACAGTACACCCGCCTAAAATTTGAGGTCACGGACGCGCAAACTCCTACCCTATTACAGGTGTTCGCGACGGACGGACGATTAATAGACACTATTATAGACAAACGCCTCGACCTCGGCGAACAAGAACTGACCTGGAGCGCGAGCCATCTCGCCGCAGGCAATTATTATATACAAATCAGAAACGGCGCGGCGCAGCAAGCCAAGCAAGTAGGGGTGATTAACGATTAAAACGTGCGTAGAGACAAGGCATGCCTTGTCTTCCATTATGATTTTCATATATAATTTATTTATTATAATATCATCAATCTCCTTTTTGCTTGCGCCAATAAAAAACCTATACAAACGGTGCGTTTCGCTACGCACTCGCGTCTTGTTGCGCCATCAATTGCAGTCTCTGCGCGCCTTACGGTATCGCGGCAAGGCGGTAGTGTGCGTTTGTTGCGATGGGCGGTTTAGTGGCTTTGCGCCGTTCGGAGCGGTCACGCCGCGTTTGCGCGCCGCTTGTCCGCGCTGCAACGCAATGGAACGGCAGCGTTTTTTTTATTATTATATAAAGAACCATACCGATTGGTTGCAAAAAGTAAATCAGAAAAAGTGGGAAGTACTGCATTTCGCACCCGAAATCTGCTTGTCGCAACGGTTCGAGCAGCAGCGAAATTGGACGTATCATACCGCCGATATATTGGCAGGTATTGCCAACGAAACAATGGATATACAAGCAATTCCGTACCCCGACGATACTTTTGATTTGATATTTGTGGCGCACGTCACAAGTTATATCGACGAGGAAGCAAAGGCGTTACAAGAGCTTCGCCGCGTACTGAAACCGACAGGCGTATTAGTGCAATCTACGCGCATTTTTCACGCTATAAAACAGTCCTTTTCGGGTGGCGAAATAGATACATCGGCGCGTGAAACGTTGTACGGACTCGACCCTTATGTGCGCTGGGTGCATGGAACAGATTACGCTGAAATCCTTGAAAACAATGGCTTTACGGTCACGCCCGTCAGTTGGCACGACGTAGTAGATAAGGCGACCGCTGACCGCTTCGGGTTCACGACTTCGGTGACGGACTCGGACGGCGAAACGCTTTGGCTTTGCCAAAAAAAGTAGATTAATAGTTGTTCTTTTACAAAAAAATATAAAAATGCCTCTAATACAAGCCCTCGAGCCGCACCAATTTCCTACACTTATCGCGTTGGCGCAAGCCATATGGCAACCTACTTACGGCGCAATATTGAGCGAAAAGCAGCTACAATTTATGTTTGATGCCACTTATACGCACGCCGCTTTGCAAGCGCAAATTACCGACGGACAACAATTTTTTTTATTGTACAATGACGAAAACGAAGCTATCGGCTACGCCGCGTGGTCGTACTGGCATTTTGGCGGCGCACGACAAGCGAAACTCAATAAAATATACTTGCACCCGAACGCACAAGACAAAGGTTTAGGTTTGTTTTTATTACAAAAAATAGAGGAAAAAGTAGCGCAAGAAACCGATGCTTTGCAGCTTTGCGTGAACCGCTATAACAAGGCTTTGCGGTTTTACGAGCGTGCAGGCTACCGCATTATAGCGGAGGCGGATTTTCCTTTCGGCGACTATTTAATGAACGATTTTGTATTGCAAAAGGAATTGGTTTAAATATTTTGACCAAACAAATTGTTAAGGTATAAGATAATATCAAGGTTTTAATTTACTTTTGTGTTGCTATTCTATCATAAAGATAAAAACAATTTATTTTTTTATAAACAACAACATGAAAAGACTTTTTTTAGTAGCGTTAGCCGTAAGCACAGCTACTCTCGCTACGGCGCAAACCGATGTAGATGCTTTGATGAAAGCAGGCAAATTGAACGAAGCAGTAGCCGAACTCACTACGCAAATAACAGGTCAGCCGAACAATGATGCGCTATTAGTGAAGCGCGGCGAATGCTTTTTTGCGATGGACAGATACAGCGATGCAATGGAAGACTTGGATAAAGCGATAGAAAAAAACAACAAAAACGGCAGAGCTTACGCCCGTCGCTCACAACTGATGCAAACTATCGAGCGTCCCGACGACTGCCTACAAGACATCAATAAAGCGATAGAATACGACGATAAAGCTGAGTATCACTTTTTCAGAGGTTCGCTTTACGCCGCCGCACGGCTCAATACGCAAGCGATTTTGGACTTTACGGAGGCGATAGCGAAAGGCTATACGCAGCCCGAAGTGTATTATAATAGAGCAGTTTCGGAGTTCGCGGACAACCGCGTATATGAAGCCAAACAAGACTGCGATAAGGCGATAGGCATGGACGACAAATGGGCAGACCCGCTCATTATGCGCTCACAATTGAAGCTCACCGATTTGGATTTGGACGGCGCGTGCGCTGATGCAAAAAAAGGTCTGACGTTGCTCAAACAACCTTATAACGATACTTTATTGTTTTATTGCAACCACCGCGACTACCCTACTTATTTCACTTTGGGTATCGAATTTGAGCAAAAGCAGCTTTTTGAGGCTGCCGCAAAAGCGTATAGCAAATGCTTAGATTTACACCCCGATTCTTCGCAAATGTACGTTTCGCGGGGCGCAATGTACCAAAACCTAAGAATGTACGACAAGGCAGAGGCAGATTATTTGAAAGCAGAGAGCAAGGGCATCAAAAACGAACTGTTATATTACAATTGGGCATTGATGAAATTGGTGCAAGAAGACTACAAAAAAGCGTTCGATAATTTTGATAAAGTAGTGAAATTCACACCAAAAGAGTCGCAGACTGCCGCCCTGTATTTTCAGCGCGGTTACTGTGCGTCAAAATTGGCGAACTACGACCAAGCAATGTCCGATTATACGGCTGCGATAAAAATGGACAGCGCGCAATACGCCGCTTTCGGGCATCGGTCGTACCTCAAATTCATCAAAAAACAGTACGCGGAAGCGAAAGCGGACGCACAAAAATCGCTCGATATTTACCCCGATTATGCTTACGGTCACTTAATGCGCGGCAAAATCCGCCACGAAATGAAAGAGCCTGAGGCGTGCGAGGAACTGCAATTAGCGCACGACGGCGGCAGTCCAGAAGCGCAGGCACTCCTCAAAGAAATTTGTGGTAAAGACGTTGCGCCGCTCCCCAAAAATTAAAGTATGATAGTTACATTATGATAGTCACATTGACCACCGATTTTGGCAGCCGCGACCACTACGCGGCAACGCTCAAAGGCAGAATCCTTTGCGCGGCGGGCGAGGTGTGTTTGGTTGACATCACGCACCACATCAATACCTACGACATCGTCGCTGCCGCTTATACGCTCCGAAATTGTTACCGCAGTTTTCCGCACGGAACGGTGCATATTGTGATTGTAGATAATTATTACGACGAGCAAGTAGAACTGATTGCGGTCCAACACGACGGCTATTATTTTTTATTGCCCGATAACGGCTTATTGTCGCTAATTATCGATACCGTTTCGCCCGAAGCCGCGTATCATTTGCCGCGCCGAAGCGAAGGCACAAAAGGTGGTATTAAGCAGCGTTTTGCCAATGCGGTAGCACATATCGCCGCCGCGCAACCGTTCGCAGAGATAGGCATTCCCGCGCACGACCTCGTGCAACGTATTGCTTTACAGCCCGTTGTGAGCAAAGACCAAATCAAAGGTTGTATTATTCATATCGATAATTACGAAAACTGCATCTTAAATATCACGCGAGAATCGTTTTCTATATTTCAAATAGACCAGCCGTTTCACTTGTATTTTAAACGCAATAATCCGATTACCAAACTTAGCGAACACTACCAAGACGCGCCGATAGGCGAAACGCTCTGCCGATTCAACTCGGCAGGCTACTTGGAAATAGCCGTAAATATGGGTAAAGCCGCTACGCTACTCGGCTTGAATGTGGAAGATACGGTGCAGTTGATTTTTAATGCAGCATTAGTTACGGCAAATTAAATTTGGTAATTTCATAAAAAATCGCCTCGATGTGCAGCGCATATCGAGGCGGTTTTTTGTTATACTAACTGTAAACCTACAAGCTAAAAAAGACCTTATAGGTTTGGGACGGCTGCGAAAACGCTATCAACTTGCTGCATCGCAGCACCAAAAGCCGTATAATTCAAATTCAAATCCAAGTTTTTTTCGTCGCGCAAATACGCAATCAAGTTTTCGGTAGGCATATTGCCCGTGAGTGCGTCGGTCGCCATCGGACAGCCGCCAAACCCACGCAAAGCGGCATCAAAACGGTTGCAGCCGTTGCTGTGCGCCGCCACTATTTTCTCGCGCCAATTGTGCGGCTGCGTGTGTAGGTGCGCACCAAATTCCACATCAGGATACGGCGGAATCAAATTTCCGAACAAATATGCGATACTTTCGGGCGTACTGCTGCCGATAGTATCGGAAAGCGAAAGAATTTTTACGCCCATATCAGCGAGTTCGTCCACCCAATATTGCACAATATCGACATTCCAAATATCGCCGTAAGGATTGCCAAAACCCATAGAAATATACACCACCAACTCCTTTTTTTGCTTCGCGCAAATGTTTTGTATCGCCGCTACGCGCTGCAATGATTGCGCGATAGTCGCGTTGGTGTTGCGCAACTGAAACGTCTCGGAAATTGAAAACGGATAGCCCAAATAAGTGATTTCGGCGCAAGCCGCCGCTTCGGTCGCGCCACGCTCATTAGCGACAATCGCCAGCAATTTTGTCGACGTGTCATTGAGCTGCAAGCCTTTCAATACTTGCATTGTATCACGCATTTGCGGTATCGTTTTGGGCGAGACAAAGCTGCCAAAATCGAGCGTGTGAAAGCCTACGCGCAGCAACGAATTGATATAGTTTACCTTCTTGGCAGTTGGTATCCAATCGTGAATACCTTGCATCGCGTCTCGCGGACATTCTACTATTTTCATGGGTTTGGGAGTTTAGATATAAACTTAATTATAGCAAAGATATTAATGTTTTTTTGATTATAATAATGCAACTGCGAATTTTCGCTAAAAAGATTTTTATAAAAATATCGTTATTTTTTTGCTGCAATATATTAGTGATATTTGTAAAATAATAAACTTAAAAATCATAATTATACAATAATACCATATATTATTTGTTAATATGAAAATTACAAACGTATTATAAAATAAAAGTTTGTTCAGTAAATACAGAACTAACTAAACTTTTATACCTTTGCAGCGTTGTAGTTCATGAACTTAAAATGAAAATCTATTATGTTGGTCAATCCTACACAACGCGAATTGGTGGAAAGTATCGGCGTGTTTTTCGAGCGACTCGGCTACGCGCCTGCGGGCGGACGCATACTCGGCTTGCTGTTAGTCGTCGAGTCGGCTTCGCTACCGTTCGACGATATTGTACAGGAACTCGGGCTGAGTAAAGGCGCAGTAAGCACGGCTTTACAACTCCTTATTGCCTTGGATATGGTGGAATATACGACGTTGAACGGTGGTAGAAAGCGGTTTTTCCAGG
>JAYWGJ010000183.1:0-31317 GCA_043778315.1 Saprospiraceae bacterium
TATCGGGACAAACATCGGACCGCCAAAACACGGATAAGTGCGCGTACTCACCACGCCGTTTTTCAAGTAGCTTTGCGCCCAACAATACTCGTTGCCTGCCGTATCGTCGTTTTTGAGTTGCGGCACATACCACAACACTAACGACTCGTTTGCTATCGGTTCGGGCTGCGGCTCTATAAACTTTTCGGGACCCTGATGGTAATCCGTATTGCAACACGGACCTATCGTGACCAAGTCGGCATCGCCTTCGTCGAGGTCGATATGCGATTTTGTGACAAACACAAAAGCGTTATCGCCTCTGCCTTTATCTGCAAACTGTCCACGCGCGGGCGCAATATAGAAGCCTTCGTTTGTTTTGTCGGCTATTTTGTATTGAAATAGGTCTTTGGTGACAGGCGAAAGCTCTGTTTGTAGCTGCCAGCCTTCTTTTTGCCACGTTTTCCAGTCGTTTCCTGTCCATTCTGCAAAAGAATTGTCGTTTTGCGGCAGTGCAATGCGAAAAACAGGGCGATAAGTGCCGTCGTTGCCGCAGCCGCGTCCTACACTCGCTGTCGCTACGCGCAATCTGCCGTCGTCATAAAATTCGTAGCGTTGCACATAATTGTAGTTGCAAGGCGTAGGCCAGCCTTCGCTATGAAAGCCTTGTTCTAATACAAAGCCTACTTTTTTGCCACTTTCGTACAAGTCGTTGATAGCGGGCGGCTCTACGGCTAACACCGTCGCGGTGCTAAAATACGGGCAACCGATAGCGTCGGAGTACCCGAAACCGTCGGTTTTGGAGTAGCTGACGTGCCAATCTACGAGTTTCGCGTTCAACATAACCAATTTATTTTTGTAGCGAATGTCGCTGATACGCAAACCGTCGCTGCTCGTAATCATATAGTTGAGTTGCCAGTCGTTGCGTGCGAGCGGTAGTTCTTTTTTGCAAAAACAATCGGTGAGTTTTTCGTATTCTAAGCTGCGCTGCGAAACGGGCGCGGCAGGACCCGTCGTACCGATATTCGTCCAGCGAACGCCCACTAGTCGGAGGTCCGTCATATCCACAATCGCCCAAAGTGCTTTGTCGCCTTTTACGAAGGTCGGCGCGACGCACAGGTGTTGCGACCGCTCGCAACGGCTACGGTTGAGCGCGGTTTTGGTGTCGGGCATTAGGGCTTGCTCGGGCGACGGGCGATAGCCGAGTGCGCGCTGTACCTCGGGCGCGTCGCAAGCGATTTGGAGGGCTAAAAGCCGCAAATCTTTGGGTATATCGGGTTGAGTGTGAGCGAGTTGCAGTATATTGACTACCGCTTTATTGGGTAGGCTTACTATCGCTACCACAGTCGCATTAAACGCATAATTATACAGTTCTACGCGGTAGCAACTGCCTTGCTGAAACACGGTTTTGGTGTCGGTGCGGAAGTCGCTTTCGCGTGCAGGATAGACTCCAAACACCTCGCAGCGTAGCCCGTTGCCTTGCGCGGTAGTCAAATAACGGCTAATATTTGGGTTTGCCAATGCAATAGTTACAGCTTCGTGCTGTATAGCATCGAGCGCAGGCAACCACGCGGTTTTAGCGCGTAAAGCGGCATTTATAGCCGCTAAATGCGCTTGTATGTAAAGCGGTTTAGTACCGACGGTGTCTATTTTGGCGAGTTCGGCGGAGTTGCCGTAGCCCAAAACGAGTGTGTCAGGCGGTGCAATTTGTGGCGTAAACAATACGACTGCTTTCGCGGCAACGGGCGGCTGCGCTGCGGGTGTAGTCGCGATTTTGCCACTTGCGTTGCACGCCGAAAAGCAAATTGCGTTGGTATAAAACGCCATCAGAAGCGATACATTGCGTCGAAAAAGAAGCATAAATAAAAGGCTTATATATTTTCAACAAATGTAAGGAGTTTTTTTGAAATTAGTAAACGAAATTGGAATAAATACTGTTTTTCGTTATCCAATAATATACAAAACGCTATCGGGATTGAACGAATTATCTACTTCCAAGCCCAAAAACCCGTCTTTGGTAAACACATATTTTACCTCAAAAAATTTCTTTTTACCTTCAATAAATTGGTAGGCTTTCGGCGACGGCGTGTTTATTTCGTTGTCACCAATCGTAATATTTAGGCTGTGAAGCGGGTCTATCGTCCAACTCGTCACACCGTTTACGGCAATTCTAATGTCCGAAATATCGGCACTCGGACGTACCGTGAAGCGGTAATTAAATCCTTTATTATCGATGCCATCAAAGCCAATATCGATATTTTTATAAATATTTTCGTACCAAATCTCCTTATACTGCGCTACAAAAACCGTTTTGTCGCGTTCCAGAACGTATTTGCTACCACCTTTCGGGTTTTTGGGCGCGAGACTTGCAGTAGGGAGCGCGCCCTCAAATTGCCACGACCACAGCAAGCCAACGTTTTCTTCTGTGATACCAAATTCCACTTCGTTCGCAAAAAACTGCTGGCGCATACCCTCCGCCTCCAAGCGGTAGAGCGCGGGGCTGTGCCATTGTCCTTTATTAGGTCGGATATTGTACTTGTTTTCCAGCTTTGGTTTGATAAAAAACTGCTCTGCATCACTGGGTGCGTCGGCATTAGCAAGGTCTATTTCGGGTATGATGGCTGCGCTAAGGCTGCGCGAAGTAGCCGCTAACGACCGCGAAGTAGCGGCTGCGGACGGCGTAGTCGGCTGCGTGGCTGGGGTAGGCAGGTGTTCGGTATTAGCTGCGCTTTGCGCAAACAAAAAAAATGGTATAGAAGATAATATAGCTGTATGGAAGACGGGGTTAGTCATGGATTTGATAAATTTTGGGGTTTTTGTTTTTTAGAATTATATATTTTTAAAAGGAAAAAGTAATAAATTGTAATAAAAAAAGTATTTTTAGTAATAAATAACTACTAACATATACCTTTACAGACGAAGTTAGTTCGTGTATAGTTGCGTAAGTTTAAAAAATATCATTTTTATAATGTCACAAAATTATCAAATTCTTTATCTTTTTATTTAACACAATTAAATGTTATAGTATATCAAAACTTGATTATCAATTCATTATAAATAAAAATGCTAATAATTTACTATAAAAATATTATGTCGATAAGAGTGATTTTTTTTGTATTTTTTTTGTTCCTCAAACTTAATATTATCTACGCACAGGTACAGAATACGGTGCGTTTTGATACGCTGGAGCATGATTTTGGGTTCATTCCGCGTGGTTTGGAGGCTACATTTACGTTTCAATTGATTAATAAAAGCGGTGCGCCGATAACGATTGACAATGTGCGCGCTACTTGTAGCTGTACTACCGCCGATTTTGACCCCGAAACGCTCCTGCCTGTCGGTGCAAATCCGTTTCCTGTAAGTTACGATGCTCGTGAGTTAGGTTTTTTTGAGAAAAAAGTAAAAGTTTTCGTACACGGTGTCCGTAAGCCGTTCATATTGGTAATTGTTGGCGAGGTTCAGTAATTTTTATTTGCATAAAAAAAATATTTGACGTACTTTTACAGCGAGATAGTATCACAAATAATCAATAAGAAACAATCAAAAAAATGTTAAAAGTAGGCGACAAAGCACCAGACTTTAAATTATTTAATAGCGAACTCAAAGAGGTTTCGCTACACGATTACGCGGGTAAAAAACTAATCATACAGTTTTTTCCGCAAGCCTTTACGGGCGTATGCACGGAGCAGCTCTGCGAAGCACGAGACAACATGGCGGTTTATCAGGGCTTAGGCGCGGAGGTATTAGCCGTTTCGGTGGACTCGGTGTTTACCTTAGCGAAGTTCAAAGCAGACAACGCTTACACGTTTGCGATGCTGTCGGATTTCAATAAAACAACGTCGGCAGCCTACGGCGCGCTCTACGAAGAGTTCGCGTTTGGTATGAAAGGCGTGTCGCGCCGTGCTGCTTTTGCTATCGACGGCGACGGCGTTATCCGCTACGCTGAGGTATTGGAGTCGGCGGGTGACTTGCCTAATTTCATCGCTTTGCGTGCTGCATTATAGTTGTAATATTATAATAAAACAAATATAAAAAATATGACTGCTAAAATTATTTGTCTTGCACTCCCTTTGTGTCTTGCGTTAGCTTGTACGCCAAAAAAAGTGGCGCAAAAAACGGTCGAGCCTATTCCGAAAGCTGCGGCGGTGGCCGAGGTCAAAAAAGAAACGCCAAAACCTGGACGTGGTGCGCCGACCCGCTATAAAGTGGTGAGTTTGGAACGTACAGGCTGCTTCGGCAAATGTCCCGCTTATGTTTTTGAGGTTTGGAACGACGGCGTAGCAATTTACGCTGGTGCGCGGAATGTGGAGCGGTTAGGTAAGTTTGAGGCGCAGGCTTCGGAAGACCTAATCAATAAGATAAAGGAATTGGGCGCGGAGCTTGGTATATTAAAAATGGAAGACGGCTACCCTCTGAACAAGGAAAAACGACCTGCCGACTTGCCTGTCACGAATGTTTATTTTAATAACGGTGACAAGGAGCATTATACCGTCGATGTTATGGGCGCGCCAGAAGAACTCACTAAGTTTGAGCGAGCGGTGGACGAAATAATGAACAGTATGGACTGGAAACCTATCAAATAGTAGATGGTTTAATAAAACTGTACAAAAAACGGTTATCGGCGTTCGCCGATAACCGTTTTTTTATTTTTTATTGGGCAAAACGTGGCGTTCGGCGTGGTACGAAGAGCGCACTAAGGGTCCGCTTTCTACATAATCGAAACCTTTTTGCAAGCCTATTTCTTTGTACCTCGCGAAGGTATCGGGGTGTACAAACTCGGCAACGGCGATATGCATTTTGGTGGGTTGGAGGTACTGCCCGAGCGTGAGTACGTCGCAGCCGTGCGCTACGAGGTCGTCCATCGCCTCCAGTATCTGCGCTTCGGTTTCGCCGAAACCGACCATAATACCCGATTTGGTGCGTTTGCCTGCCGCTTTGGTGCGCTGTATCTGCTCTAAGCTGCGGTCGTAGCGCGCCTGCGGGCGCACCTTTCTGTACAAGTCGCGGACGGTTTCCATGTTGTGCGACACCACTTCCTGCCCGCCTGCAATCATGAGTTCGAGCGCGTCCCAGTTCGCTTTCACGTCGGGTATGAGCGTCTCGATGGTCGTGTTGGGCGTTTGTTTTTTCACTTCTACCACCGTCGCGTTCCATATTGCTGCGCCTCTGTCTTTGAGTTCGTCGCGGTTCACGGACGTGATGACGGCGTGTTTGCACTGCATCAAACGGATAGCGTCGGCTACGCGGCGCGGCTCGTCTTCGTCATACTCGTTCGGTCTGCCTGTCTTGACGGCGCAAAACGAGCAAGAGCGCGTACACACATTGCCCAAAATCATAAAAGTAGCCGTGCCTTCGCCCCAACACTCGCCCATATTCGGGCAGTGACCGCTTTGGCAAATGGTGTGGAGTTGGTGCGTATCGACGAGTTCGCGGACGTTGCGGTAGCTTTCGCCAATCGGCAGTTTCACGCGCAGCCAATCGGGGCGTTTTACGCGCTCGGGTTCTGATACTATTATCGGTAAATCAATCATTCTTTCTTAGGTTTATTCCAAACGCAAAATTAATACTTTTTTTATTAATAACAGTATTTGTTTCAATCAGTTTAGATAAGGGACGCTTTGTTGTATTAGATTTGGTAAATCTTTAAGATTTGATAAATCTCGGGCGGGCGCACTCGCTATTTATTTCCGCTGTCCAAATTGTAGCGCAGCATACAGATTAATAAACACGGCTTGATTAGGTTGGTTTATCATAATCGGCACTTTTTTGTAGTACCCTTCTACCATGATGCCCCCTTCGAAGGCGCGTATAAAGTCGTCGAACGCACCCCAATCTAGGTGCAGCGCGATTTTGCCAAATGCACCTGGGATAGGTTGTATGCGGTCTAAGCCATAGCTAAAACCCGAGCTTCCGTATATAATTTCGGAATTTAAAAAATCTCTTGCATTATCTTCTGTATAGCGTTCGGTAGAAAGGCTGTAGCTCCCTTGTGCATTAACTCTAATAAGGTCTAAATAGTAGGGTTTGGCTAAGCCGAGCGACACGCCGCCGCTATACGTCATACCGATAGCTACGCCGTTGCGCTCGGCTTTTTCGCTGAAAAACCTTTTTTTGCCTAAGCCTGCATGAAGCGTATAAAAATTATTTTGCTTACCATATATATAGGCGTGCGGCTGACTGTTTGGGCTGTTTGCAAAATTCGTATTCGGGTTGCGGTATTGCCGATTATCGGTAATCTCTCCTAATTCTATATGCCAAAACGTCGCAGTGCGGTAGGTGCGTATTCGCCCTTTCTGTACGCCAAACCCCCAGCCGTTGGTGTGTATAAAAGCATAGCCCGACAACTCTTCATCATAAATAATGCCTTTGAGCGCAGGTTTTTCCTTTGGCGCGTTGCCGCGAACCGTGGTTTTAGTGGCTTCGCTGCCAAACGAAACGACGGTGGTTTTGGCGGCAGCCGTGTCTTGCTGCGCCCGCGCTTCGTTGGCGGTCGTTAGTAAAGTGGTCAGCACGAGTGCGACGGGAATGTATTTTTTCATTATTTAAGCTATATTAAGCGGTAAGCCGCGAACTGTAAGCGATAAACTTTTTGACCGTTAGGGAGGCAGTTTGAAGCGGTAAGCTAAGAAGCGGTAAGCGATAAACTTTTTGACCGTTAGGGAGGCAGTTTGAAGCGGTAAGCGATAAACTTTTTGACCGTTAGGGAGGCAGTTTGAAGCGGTAAGCTAAGAACTAAAAACTTTCTGACCTTCGCGAGCATAAGCTTATTGCTTACAGCTCATTGCTTACAGTTTTATTTTTTTCAGCTTACAGTTTTATTTTTCCAGCTTAGAGTTTTATTTTTTGTACTCGCGAGCATAAGTTTATCGCTTACAGCTTCTTGCTTACAGCTTTATCACCAATTAAACAACTCGCGTACCAAATCTTTTTCGATATTTTGCCCTAATTTCGGTTCGTATTCGTTGGTATTGCAATTATAAATATAATCACCTGCCCAATACGAAAAATTTTTGGCAACGCTTTGCACCGCGTGTAACAAAAAGTCTAGTTCGGCGGTGGTGGAGGTCGGGTGAAGCGAGAGGCGCACCCAGCCTGGCTTTTCGGACAAGTCGCCACGGTCTATCTTATCCGTTATAGAATGCGAATATGCCTTATCTACTTCCAATAAATAATGTCCGTAAGTGCCTGCGCACGAGCAACCGCCGCGCACCTGTATGCCGAAGCGGTCGTTGAGTAGTTTGACACAAAAATTGTAATGTAAATCCTTGATATAGAACGAGATAACCGCCAATCGGTCGGTCGTGTCGCTCGCCAAAACGTTCACGCCTTCTATATTTTTTAGTTTTGGTAAAAAATAATGTACCAATTCGTGTTCTCTATCCATAATATTATCAATACCCATTTTCTCTTTCAATTGCACGCAAAGCGCGGTTCTGATGGTCTGCATAAAAGGAGGCGTACCGCCGTCTTCGCGTGCCTCGATGTCGTCTATATAACTGTGTTCGCCCCACGGGTTTGTCCATTTCACGGTGCCTCCGCCTGGCTGGTCGGGTGTTTTGAGGTGGTATAGGCTCGAGTTAAATACGAGTACACCTGCGCTGCCCGGTCCACCCAGAAACTTGTGCGGCGAAAAATAAATAGCGTCCAAATACTCGTCGGGTGCGTGCGCAGGGTGCATATCGATAGGCACATACGGCGCGGAGCAAGCGAAATCGGCGAAGCAATACCCGCCTGCGCGGTGCATGATACCTGCTATGGTATGGTAAGGCGTTTGTATGCCTGTGATATTGCTACACGCGGTGATGGCGGCTATTTTGAGCGGTCGGTCGGCATATTGAGCCAATAAAATTTCAAGACTATGCGTATCTACCATAGCATCTGCGGTAGGCGGAATGACCACTACTTCGGCGATGGTTTCTATCCACGAGGTCTGATTGGAGTGATGCTCCATGTGCGTGATGAACACGACGGGACGCTCGCCCTTGGGTATTTTGACCATGTGTTTGTACTGCTCGGGTATGCGTAGCCCGAGTATGCGTTGCCACTTATTGACGGCGGCGGTCATGCCCGAACCCACCATCAGCAGCACATCTTGGGCGTTTGCGCCAACGTGGTTTTTGATGATTTGGCGCGCCTCGTGGTAGGCGAGCGTCGTCGTCGAACCCGTAAGGTTGGTTTCGGTGTGCGTATTGGCAACGTACTGCCCAAACCCTTCGGTGAGTGCGCGCTCTATGGGCGCGTACATTCTGCCGCTCGCCGTCCAGTCGGCGTACACGATTTTGTGTGTACCGAACGGCGTGTCGAAACGGGTATTTACACCTATAATATTTTGGCGAAAAGCCGCAAAATAGGTTTCTAAGGAGGTGCTAACCTCTACTAATTCAGCCATAATAAGAGGAAATATGGTTGTGAAAAAAAGTTGTTTTAAAAAAGTTGGGTTTTAAAGATGATAAAAAAGTTTTAAAGAAAAAAATTAGTTTTACAGAAAAATTTATGTTCAAATGCAAAGATAATAATATGTACTTAAAAAAATTATTTTATTTTTTTGGGTGCTTTTTTGGGAGCGCGCTGCTTAAACTCCTCGAGCTTTTCGTTGAGCCAATCTTTGGCTGCCAGGTTTGGTGTGGTTTCTACGCTTTTCACGAGCCTAAGTCGCCATACTTCCGACATATTAGGATAAATACATATTTTTCGCAATATAAAATGAAACGTGAAATGGGACTGATAGAACGATTTGGGAACATTTTTTTTGTGGTATAGCAAGAGTCGCTTGTAGTTGTCTAATTGCGAAAGGAGCATCTCGTCATAACTTTCGTCCACATAAGCGAGTTCGTAGGTAGCGGATAAGAGCAGCCTGCGGATATTGATAAAATTGGCAGGGTCTTTTAGTTTAATACTCGCGGTCGTATCATAAATTTTTTGGTAGTCTCCTTTGTAGAATAAATAAGTGACTCGTGCCAAGTTGTGGCAATCGTCACGAATAGGTTGTGGTATATAAGCAATGTACTTCTCGATAAACCAATCTACCCATTCCCATTCTTTTAGTTTGCAGCCCACCAAATAAAAATTATTGTACCGCGTCAATAAAAGTATGCCGTCTCGCTCTAATATTAAATTGCACTCGACAATCGTTTTATACACCCTAAAAAGTGCCTTAATAGCTGCATTATAATGTGTACTGAAATGTCGTATCAGTATCACCTCGAGCATAAAATACAAATCACTAAGTAGCGTAAGGCTTAGTCGGGCTTGATTTTTCGCCAAAACGCTAAGTATATAATCGTAATTTTCCTCTGACGGGTTTTGAAAACAATCATACATTATATAATATAGGTGTAATAACAAAAACTCCTCCCGTAGAGCCACACCTTCTCGTACATTATGCAATACATTTGTGGTGAACGGAAGCATATCCTCCAATTCTCCAATATCTTTTTTTAAGGTGTGTAATAATATGTAGCGCATTTTAGTTACCAAATAAAACGCATCTAAATAATTATTTGCTTTTACAATACCTACATCAGTGCTGTCATGAATACTCTCAAACTCTATATTAGAATGTTCTATCTGCCAGGATTGAAAATACTGCTCTATACAGGCTTCGCTTTCGCTCAGATAATCCACTGCGGTTTTATATACTAATTTGTAATGTACGTTCAAACTTGTATTGATGTAATAATCCATCAAAAATAAACTGTTAGTGATAGGCTCAATTTGCAACCGATTTACGACAATATAAGTTTCCACCAATTCTAATAATTGACTACTGAACCGCCGCACGTCACTTGCAGTATAGCCAAGCGGAGCAGCCCATTGCCTTTGAACGGCGGTATAGCTTAGGTCTAACTCCTGCCAACCTCTTTTGCCCAGTGTGACAAATGGCATAACCCAAAGATATAAATTTTGTGTCGCTTCATATTTATAAAAATAAGGCGATTCCATCAGTTTATCCAAGGCATTGCGCTGCGTACCGTTCAAACTGCGCAATAGGTCAAAAAGTTTACTGTCTTTCAAGAGGGTATAACTTAGGGTTAGATTAAATATATAAACAAATACTGTGCAAATATAATTTTTATTTATAATATAAATATTTATTCCCGTACTAATTACATTTTTATTTAGTTTAAATACAAGTCACTTTCTAACAAAATAAGGTATTGTAGCCGATACATAGTATAAAAATAAATATTTATACCCTCCAAATCGAGTTTTTCGGATAAATGACCCAAAAAATACATTTACATTTATATAATATGGTTAAATAACTAATTGATTAACTGATTTTTATATAATTATAATATAATGATGTGTAAAAAGTAAACTAAAAAAAAGTTCGGATTATTGCAAAATTTTCTCCCTTTTTTCTAAATAAGAACCCTGTACCTTTGCATTATAAAATAAAGAACAGGATTAAGGTTGTAAGCAAGGCTATAATCAGAGTCGTTAGTTACATGATTTTTTTATTTTCGACCTTCTAATCTACTTCTTATTACAAGCAATAAATTGACCAAATGCTAGTTTTAGGCACATCAAAAAGCCAAATTTTTTCTAAAAATATTTTCACAATAAAAAATAATCTTTCCATGACCTACTTTTTTTTCTAATTTCGAGTGAAACAAGCTAACAAAATAAGGTATTGCAGCCGATATACATTATAAAAATAAATATTTATAGCCTCGGAATCGAGTTTTTCGGATAAATGACCAAAAAAACACATTTACATTTATATAATATGGTTAGATAACTAATTGATTGATAAATGTTTATATAATTATAATATAGTGATGTATGAAAAGTGAATCGCAAAAAAGTTCGGATTATTGCAAAATTTTCTCCCTTTTTTCTAAATAAGAACCCTATACCTTTGCAGTGTTAAATAAATCTAATAATTTTAAAACATTGTAAATAATAACTCTTATGAAAAATCTTGTATTCAACACATCGCGCTTTGCAGCTACAACGGTAGCCGCTTTATTACTTTTAATCTCGGCTACTACTTTTGCCGCACCTACTACTAACACGACTACAAAAGGTGGTGGAATATCGGTAATAGCTATTGATGGTCGCTCGGCAAGTACGCGCACTGGCGGTCGTACTATCGTCACTACAACGCTCGCTTCGCTCGCAGCTACGCTCACTACGGTCTGCAAAACAGATCTGCACCTCGAGTTAGAGATAGATGGCGGCGCAGTAATGAATGTAGATTTTAACAAACAAACCGTTGAGCTTTTGGGCTACGACGGTGTTATCAAAGAAGCTATCGCGCTCTATAAAGCGGTGTCGGTTGCCCAAGTAGATTTGAACAATATTATGATTGATACGGCTAGCGATTGGCAGGTATTATTGGCGGCAGGCTGTGGCTCTACGGGTCGCTACGCCAAAAAAACAGCACCTGCACAAGGCGAATGGGTCGCGCAAACCGCTATCAAACAACAAGGCAGCACTATATATATAGCGCGCAACGAAACAGACGAAATCAGCGAAACGCAATTGCGTGCGCTTTCGGGACAAGTAGTAGCTACTATCACTACTACGACCGAAACGAATATCGAGAGCCTTTCGGCAATCAAATTTGAATTACCAAACCACTTATCAAACGGCGTTTACCTTTGCACAAGCAAAGTCGGCAACGTTCAAGTAAGCAAATTAGTGACCATTTTCTAATGTGACCGCTACGAGTCGTTCACATCATCATTGCACCATATAAAGAGTTGCCGAACTGTCTGGGGAGAGGGTTCGGCACTCTTTTTTTTGTCGATATGGTGGTGAATATCGCGATTTGCAATATTTTTTTTGCAATAGAATTTCATTTTATCCTTATCTTTATAATCTGATGATGTACCTTTACACTTCAGTTTTCACAAAACATTTTCTGGGTCGCATTTAGTAGTTTTGGGCGACCGTCGTTACACTTCATTTTTTGTATTATAATGATTATTGGACTAATAAAAGAGGGCAAAACGCCGTCTGATACCCGCGTTGCGCTAACGCCGACGCAATGCAAATATTTGACCGACCTGCACGGCATAAAATTTATCGTAGAGCCTTGTCCGTCAAGGTGTTATAATGATGCAGAATACCGGGAGCAAGGTTGCACTTTGAGTGATAAACTCGACAGTTGCGACTACCTTTTAGGTATAAAAGAAGTACCTATAAAGCAGCTTATCGCTAATAAAACGTATTTCTTTTTTTCGCATACGATAAAAAAACAGCCCTTCAACCGCAAATTATTACAAGCGGCATTAGATAAAAAAATCCGATTGATTGATTGGGAAACCCTCACCGACGACAAAGGTGATAGATTAATTGCCTTCGGACGATGGGCGGGCATAGTAGGCGCGCACAACGGCATCATGACACTCGGCGAGCGGCTCGGCAGCTTTAAATTGTCACAAATGATACAATTTAAAGATTTTTCTGCGGCTAAAACCGCCTATGCTATCCTGCAATTACCCGCCGTCAAAATAGTGCTTACAGGTACGGGGCGCGTCGCAAATGGCGCGGCAGAGGTGCTTGACGCAATGCGCGTAGTGCGCGTGAGCGCAACCGATTTTTTGAATAAAACCTACACAACGGCAGTTTATACGCAACTCGGTTCGGCAGATTATGCGCGCCGCGCCGACGGCAAACCCTACGACCGCGCCGATTTTCACGCTAATCCGACGCAGTACGAAACCGCATTTTTGCCTTACACGAAAGTGGCGGAGGTGATGATGAACGGCATTTTTTGGAAGAAAGGCGCGCCTGCTTTTTTTACGGCTGCCGATATGAAAAAAGCGGATTTTAAGATACGCACTATCGCCGATATTACTTGCGATATTGCGCCTGAGTCGTCGGTGCCTTCTACGCTCGATGCTTCTACAATTGCTAAGCCAATTTTTGGCTATGATATTGATAAACAAAAGATTACAAAACCATTTAAACCTAATGTGGTGGACGTGATGAGTATAGATAATTTGCCTAATGAGTTGCCGCGTGATGCGTCGGAAGCGTTCGGCAATCAGTTTATTAATAACGTCCTTTTTGATATACAAATGGGCAACACCGAAGCCGTCGACCGCGCTACTATTGTCAATAATGGCGTGCTGCAACCGCGCTACGAATACTTAACTGACTATGTATATGATAAAGTATAATATCTTATTTTGCACAGTAGCGATATTGGCGATAAGCTGCGGAAAAAAACAGCCCGAACCCGAAAAAAAAGTGGAGGCGATACACATTGACGCGCCGATAGAAGAGGCGAAACTAATAAAAGTACTCGCCGACGTGCATATCGCCGAAAGCATTATTAATATGCAAATACCCGAACGCCGCGATAGCTGCGCGAAGAACTTGTACTCTCGTATTTTCAAAAAATACAATGTCACAAAAAGCGATTTTGATAAAAGTTTTTCGGTGTATTCGGCTTCGCCGCAAGCGGCACAAGTGATGTACGAAAAAGTAGGCAACGAACTGAGTATGTTGGAAGCGAAATACCGCAACGAACCCGTGCGCGCACCCGCGCCGTCGGCTCCGCCGTCCTCGATTGCTGCGCCGCGCGCACCTCTGGAAAGATAATTATTTTATTTTTTTAGGTACATATTAGTATTTGAAATAAAAAAATACTACTTTTATCTTTTAAAAAATTAAAGTGGAGTCACAAATTAACGTTTACGAAACTTTTGAAGTTTCGCAAACGACGGTTCACCTAAAAAAATCTTCTTTCCTTCTTTTCTTTTTATCCAATTTTAATTAATAATACTCGTAAATCTTTAATCAAATCCTATGAATAATTTTACCCGTCTGTTCGACATTCCGTATTTCCAACACGCTACTTACAAGGTGAGCAAAGCGGTTGGTGACAAAACCTCTGGCAAGTGGGAGCATTACAGTTCGCGCCAATTTATTGACGTAATCAACGAAGTTTCGTTAGGATTACTCGCGCTTGGTGTGCAAAAAGGCGACAAAATTGCTTTGATTAGCACTAATAATCGCGCCGAATGGAACATTATGGACTTAGGAATGATGCAAATTGGTGCAATTAACGTACCCGTTTACCCGACTATCGCGCCCAAAGATTACGAGTATATTTTTAATGAAGCGGAGGTAAAATACTGTTTTGTGAGCGATACGGCGTTGCTGAAAAAGGTAGAAACCGCACAACCAAATATCGCTTCGCTACAAAAAATATTTACTTTTGATAAGATTGAAGGCGCAATGCACTGGCATACGATGTTGGCGCAAGGCGACCTTACGCAGGTAGATGCTATAAAAGCGAGCATCAAACCCGAAGATATGGCGACGATTATTTACACTTCTGGCACGACGGGCAACCCGAAAGGCGTGATGCTGTCGCACAATAATATATGTAGCAATATTCATTCGGTACTCGATATGATTCCGATTGGTGTGAACCAAACCGCTTTATCTTTCCTGCCGATGTGCCATATTTTTGAGCGCACGGTGACGTATGCCTACATGGCAAAAGGCATTACGATTACTTATGCGGAGAGTATCGAGCAGATTTCGGCGAATATTGCTGAGATTCGCCCGCATTTCTTTACAGCCGTGCCGCGTTTACTAGAAAAAGTGTATGAAAAAATCATGGCAGGCGCAGCACTCAGTACAGGCATCAAAAAAACTTTGGGCGATTGGGCGTTGGGTTTGACTGACCATTACGATTACGACAAAAACATGGGTATCGGTTTTGCGATTGCCGATAAATTGGTGTATAGCAAAATCCGCGAAAAACTCGGCGGCAACTTAGTAGGTATGTTTACGGGTTCGGCGGCGTGTCCGTCCAAAGTGATTCGCTTTTTCTCGGCGATTGGTATTGCGGTGCGCGAGGGTTACGGCTTGACCGAAACGTCGCCCGCGCTCACGCTCAACCTTTACGAACCGAACAAAGCGATGCTCGGAACGGTCGGAATGCCGATAAAAGGTGTGGAAATAAAGATAGCCGAAGACGGCGAAATACTCGCGAAAGGCGAAAATATAATGATGGGCTACTACAAACACGCCGACAAAACCGCCGAAGTGATGACTGCCGACGGCTGGTTTATGACGGGCGACATCGGTACGTTTGTGGAAAACAAAAGTGGCAATCGCTTTTTGAAAATCACCGACCGCAAAAAAGAACTACTCAAAACGTCTGGTGGCAAATACGTTGCGCCCGCGCCGATAGAAAGTCTGCTGCGCGAGTCGTTTTTGGTGGAGCAAGTGATGGTAGTGGGAGAGGGGCAAAAATTCGTTTCGGCACTCATCGTGCCTGCTATTTCTACGCTCGAGTCGTGGGCAAAAGAGCAGGGTTTGGTTTGCGCTACTACTGCCGACTTATTGGCACATAGCCAAACAAAAGCGATGTTTCAAGCTATCGTAGATGGATATAATCCTAATTTTTCGCACATTGAGCAAATTAAAAAATTCGCCTTACTAGCCAAAGAATGGACGGTAGATACAGACGAACTCACGCCGACCATGAAAATAAAACGCCGCGTGATAACCGAAAAATATAAAGATATTATTGCTAAAATATATTCGTAATTGGTATTTTTATTGATACAATAGCGTTCCTTTAAACCAAGTTTCTGATAGCAAACTACTTAGTTTTTATCATTAGAAAGGGGGTTTGAAGGAATGCTTTTTTTGTAAATATCAGCGTAAAATTACTTCCCTAAAAATTAAAAGACATGAAAAAAGTTTATTTACCATTTATAATTTTGATAATTATTAGCATAGCAGCTTTATTTATTGCTGATACGAATACCATACCTGCCGCGAATACAACTAAAATAGACACCGCAGATACGGCATGGCTACTCACTGCCTCCGCTTTGGTATTGCTGATGACACCTGGATTAGCATTTTTTTACGGCGGCTTGGTGGATAATAAAAATGTTATTTCTACGATGTTGCAGAGTATTATTGCGATGGGTGTAGTGAGTATTGTTTGGGTAATTCTTGGTTTTTCGTTGGCATTTGGCGACAGTATGGGCGGTATTATAGGTAATCCGACCACTTTTTTTATGTTTCGCAACACCTTAAACGCTCCGCCGTGGAGTTTAGCACCTACTATTCCGCTACTTTTGTACGCTTGCTTTCAACTCAAATTTGCGATTATCACACCCGCGCTCATCACGGGCGCATTTGCGGATAGGATTAAATTCACGTCGTACATACTTTTTATAGTACTTTTTACGGTATTTATCTACGCGCCTTTGGCGCATTGGACTTGGCACCCGAACGGTTTTTTATTGAAACTCGGTGTGATTGATTTTGCTGGTGGCTCGGTCGTTCATGTTTCGGCTGGCGCGGCGGCACTCGCTGCCGCGTGGTACTTGAAAGCGCATACGCCGCGTCATGAGCGGCAGCCGCACGCGCCTGCTAATATTCCGTACATCATTATCGGGACGGGTTTGTTGTGGTTTGGGTGGTTTGGCTTCAATGCAGGGTCGGCATTTGGGGCTAATCTGACCTCGGTTTTGGCTTTCGCGAATACGAATACTGCCGCCGCCGCGTCCGCTTTGGCATGGATATTTTTTGATGTCACCAAAGGAAAAAAAGTGACTGCCGTCGGCGCGTGTATCGGAATTGTGGTCGGTTTGGTCGCAATCACACCCGCTGCAGGCTTTGTCGGTGTGCCTACTAGTATTTTTATTGGCACTTTCACTAGTGTTTTTTGCAATTGGTTTTTATCTTTGTTTAGCAAAACAAACTTGGACGACACTTTGGACGTGTTCCCGTGTCACGGCGTAGGCGGCATGGTAGGTATGCTGCTCACGGGTATTTTCGCGTCGCATCAAATCAATGAAACTATACCCGACGGGCTGTTTTTTGGTAATTACACACTATTAATTAAGCAGTTGATTGGTTTAGTTATCGTCTTTGCCTTTGTTTTTTTCGCTTCCTTATTATTACTAAAAATAGTCGATTTAATACACCCGCTTCGAGTCACGGCAGCACAAGCGGCGGAAGGCTTAGATATATCACAACACGGTGAAAGCGTTAGTCGTAGTAAAATGAAAGAACTTACCGCATTACAAAATCAATAATATGACTTCAAAAACCAACCATTTTGACCTAATTATCGCAGGCGCAGGTCTCGCAGGATTAAGTCTTGCGTATCACATTTCGCAAAAATCTGCTTTGCGCAACAAGAAAATATTGCTCGTTGATAGAGAATTGAAGCAAAAAAACGACCGAACTTGGTCTTTTTGGCAAAAAGATACTGGCATTTTTGATGATTTAGTGTGTAAAGAATGGGGTTTCGTTGATTTTATGAGTCCTACCTATACTAAAATACTCGATATTGCACCATACAGCTATAAAATGATTCGCGGAGCTGATTTTTATGCTTTTATGAATGATTTTATTGCTAATAATGCTAATATTACAACAGTTTATGGCGAAATTACAGCTATGGAGCAAAGTAATGACACGGCTTCGGTTTGTGTAAACAACGAAATTTATACCGCCGATTACATTTGTAGCAGCATCAACGCTACGCCGCCGCAGCAACCGAACAAGCAATATATTTTGCAGCATTTTAAGGGTTATGTGATACACACGCCTACGCCTGCGTTTGATATTTCTCGCGCTACGCTGATGGATTTTTCTGTTGCGCAGCACGGCGATTGTCGGTTTGTGTATGTGCTGCCGACCGATGCGCATACCGCGATGGTGGAATATACGGTGTTTTCTGAAACGCTTTTAGCTGACGATTTTTACGATGCGCAACTCAAAGATTATATTGCTAACACACTGAAGATCAAGGACTACGAGATACAACACACCGAGTTTGGGGTGATACCGATGACGGATGCGGTGTTCCCGACGCAAACAGGCAAGCGGATATTTCACGTCGGTACGGCTGGCGGAAATACCCGAGCTTCTACGGGTTATACTTATACAAATATACAAAAAAATTGTGCCGCTTTTGCACATCACTGGGCAAAAAACGGCACATTAAAGTCTTATAAAACCATAAATAATAAGCGATTTGCCTATTATGATAGTGTTTTTTTGAGTGTTTTGAGCGGTCGGAGTCTGCCGATGCGCGACGTATTTAGCGATTTATTTAAACACAATACCCCGCAGCGCGTCCTCCGTTTTTTGGACGGAGATACCAATTTTGCTGACGAGCTTAAAATAATGTCGAGCGTTCCGATACTCACTTTTCTACCACTTGCGGTGCGTAATCTGTTGAAATAGAGTTATTTACGGCTATTTTACTACTACTTTCCCGCTACGCGCACCGCTTTTAGCGCGTCGCTGAAATAGCGCATCGGTACTATCAACATACCAAAACACTCGCCTTCCTCTTTGGTCATGCGCTTGTGATGTACTTTGTGCGCCTTGCGTATAGCGCGCAAATAAACGTTATCGGAGTTGCGCCACAGCTTAAACCGTTGGTGTATAAAAATATCGTGAACGATAAAATAGCACAAGCCGTAGGCGGCAATACCAAAACCTATCCACACGCGAAAATCCCAACCTGCCATCACGCCAAACATGATGCAAAGCCAACTCGGAATAGCGAAAATCAAGAAAAAACTATCGTTTTTCTCAAAAAAAGCACCTTCTCCGATGCTGTGATGGTCTTCGTGCAAGTACCATAAAAAGCCGTGCATGACGTATTTGTGGGTGAACCACGCCACAAATTCCATCGTAAAAAAGGTTGCTGAAAGCACCAAAGCTGCAAAAAATACGTTAAGCATATTTTAATTATATATATTTAATTATAAAAATAAATTTAAGCCACAAAAAAACAAGAATGTGGTAATAGTATAAACGATTGCGACGGTATTTTGTTTGCCGAAAGGTAAAAAATTGAATACTAATTGCAATAAAAAACCGCAAACGAACCAAGCTACATAATTTTGTATGGGCGCAAAGCCAAACTGCCATTGCCAAAGCCCAATTTTATTCGCCAAAAGCTCCATCGGATAATCGGCGATTGTCATGAGCGCGGCAGCTATCGCGCTGTTAATTAGTAAAATAAAGCGGCTATTGATTTTCAAATAAGCGGTCAAAAAAATGCTTAAAACACCGTAAGTATAAACTTGTAACCACCACAAAACGCCCATCAAAACGGGAACGTTCGCCGCCTGCCAACCCAAAATACTACCATTATAACTGTACGCTCCGAACGGAAACTGCGTAGTAACGCCAATGTATTCTATACCGAATCCGAAAACCGCCGCTACTAAACTAAACACGCCGAAAGCCTTGTTTTTGTTGGAAATGTTAGCGAAAACGCAGACTGCCGCAACCACCAAATTGAGTGGCGTATTGCCCAAAAACCACACCCGATACGGCGACCAAACCATACCGATAAACCCCGAAACATGGAACAACAAAAGTACGAAAATACTTGCGTTTTTGGTCGTGAAAATAGCGTTTGACACAAAAAAATTAGTTATTATTAATCATCTCGGAAGCGATTTTACCCGACAGTAAACACAACGGAATACCGCCGCCTGGGTGCGCTGCAACGCCCGAAAAATATAGATTTTTGTAGTCTGGTGCGTAGTTCGGGTGTCTGAAAAACGCAGCCATACGGTCGTTGCTACTGGTGCCATAAATCGAGCCTTGATGCGTACTATTTCGCTGCTCTATCACTCGCGGGTCAAACGTCATTTCGGCTTCAATTAGTGCTTCTAAATCTATATGCAGCATTTTATTGAGCTTCGCGATGATGTTTTTGCGCGCCGTCGCGACCAATTTATCCCAATCTTGTGTACCGTTATTTGGCGGTGTATTTATCATCACAAACCACGTTTCGTGTCCTTTGGGCGCGTCATCGGGCGCGTATTTACTGCCGATATTGACATAAACGGTAGGGTCGTCACAGATGGTTTTGAGGTCGATAAGGTGATGAAATTCGGCTTCGTAGTCGTTACTAAAAAACGTATTATGCACGTCCAAATTAGGAAACTCGCGGTTGATACCCCAGTAAAAAACGATAGCCGAAAGCGACCGCTCCTGTTTCAATTCCTTTGCGGCTTGCCGTTCGTCTTTTAACAAACTTTTGTAAGTAGGATACACGTCCATATTACTCACAACTGTCTCGCAATCAATTACTTGTGTATTTGTTTTAACGCCTTTTACCGTTTTATTTTCATGTATAATTTCTTTGATTGGCATATTATAATGAAATTTTGCGCCGTTTTTTTGTGCTAAACTAACCAAATTTTTCGTAATATTATACATTCCGCCTTCGGGCGCAAATACGCCGATGCCGTGTTCTAGATGCGGAATCACGTTCAAAATTCCTGGTGCGCGGTACGGGCTGCTGCCATTAAAAGTAGCGTATCGATTGAACATTTGCACCAATTTAGGGTGTTGCAAACGGCGCATATTCGCCTCGTTCATCGTTGTAAACAAATCGAGATGATGCAGGTTCGCGATAGCACGCACGGTTTCCATGTTTGTATAGGTTTTGATGCTATGCAGCGAACTTTCTAAAAAAACCTTTTTAGTAAGTTCGAACAGTTTTTTGGTATGTTCAAATTGTTTTTTTAGATTTAAACTACTGATATTCAATTTATTAGCGACTTCGTCGGCAAAAGCATCTTGGTCGGCGTAACCAACAATTTCGATGCCGTCTTCCCAAAAATAGCGGCAAGTAATGTCTAATTTTTTGTATCTAAATGGGTTTTCTTTATTGGAAAATGCAAATAAATCATCTACCAAATTCGGCATTGTAAACACCGAAGGACCCACATCGAAGCGGTAATTTCCCACCCATTTTTCGGATAATTTGCCGCCTGCGTAGTCGTTTGCTTCATATACGTTTACGGCGTGACCTGCTGCGGACAGTCGCACCGCCGCCGCCATTCCGCCAACTCCCGAACCAATAATACCGATGTTTTTCATTGTAAAATTATAAAATAATAAATTGTCACAAAAATAGATAAATTTAGCTAAAAAAACTAAATAATTTTATCCTGCTTTCAGCGCGCCTAATTCATTTCTAAGGTAAGATTTGGCTATAATAATGTATTTATTATTGTCGCTCACGCGAATACGAGTCGCCATAACTTCCGCTGCAGGCACATTTTTTATCTTTGTAAACAAAGAATAATAGTATCGATATGCCAAATAAACGCCAAATCGGGCGCGATGCGGCAGCTCTTGAATGCCAATAAACGCCGCTTTAAAATCTTTTTCTATGTCTTTTTCTATCTCTTTTTTTGTCGTTTCGTCAAATTTTTCTACGCTCAATTCAGGGAAATAATTACGTCCAAGCAGCACTGCATCGGCGCGCAAGTCGCGCAAGAAATTGATTTTTTGAAATGCTGCGCCTAAGCGTTCGGCTGCAAATTTGAGCCGATTGTATTCTGCATCGTCGCCCAAAACAAAAACTTTCAAGCACATCAAACCGACGACTTCCGCGCTCCCAACGATATATTTTTCGTACAATTCGCGGTCGTAGGTAACGGGTTTTAAATCCATTTCCATACTGTACAAAAATTGGTCGATGAGCCGACGGTCAATATTAAACTCGCGTATTGTTTGCTGAAAACTATGCAAAATTGGGTTCAGCGAAAAGCCGCGTTCAATCGCTAAATATGTCGCTTCTTTAAATTCGCGCAGCAATACCTCTTGTGGCTGCTCGTGAAAAGTATCGACTATTTCATCACCTAAGCGAACAAATCCATATATATTATAGATATGTTGGCGAATATTCTTATCCAAAAGCAATATTGCTAAGGAAAAAGAGGTGCTATATGTCTTTGTTACGGTCAAACTCGCATTTTCTGCTACCGTATCATATAAATTTTTCATAATTAATCGTTTTTTACAATTTTTAGCATTAAAAAATGATTTTATACTAATTTTTGTTCTTTCATTAGCTCTCTCGCTACTACTTCGCCCGAAATAAGGCTCGGTGGAACGCCTGGACCTGGAACTGTGAGTTGCCCTGCGAAGTAGAGATTTTTTAGTTTCGGATTTTTCAAACTCGGTTTTAGTAGCGCGGTTTGCATCAACGTATTCGCTAATCCATACGCATTGCCTTTGTAAGAATGATATTCTTTGATAAATTCAGCGTGTGCGAAACCGCGTTTATAAACGATATGTTCCGTTATATTTTCGCCCGTAAATGCTTCTAATCGTTGCATCATCACGTCAAAATAATGTTCGTAATCCGCTTTGGTTAAGGGTAAATCGGGTGGCGTTGGCATCAGCAAAAAAATATTTTCCATGCCTTCGGGCGCAACCGTAGAATCGGTCTGAGACGGACACGAAACATAAAAAAGCGGTCGTGTAGGTAGCTTCGGCGTATCGTATATTTCTTTGGCGTGCAGCGCAAAATCAGCATCAAAAAATAAATTGTGGTGCAATAAATTTTTTATCCGTTTATTGACACCAATATAAAACAGCAGCGACGACGGAGCCATCGTGCGTTTGTCCCAATATTCGGGCGAATATTGGCGATAAGCCTTCGGCAATAATTGCTGTTCAACGTGATGATAATCTGCGCCTGCTAAAACGGCATCGGCAGTATAAAAAATGTCTTCAGTCGTTTCTATACCTGTCACAATATCGTTTTTTATTTTTATTTTGGCTACTTCTACATTTGTCTCAAATTGTACGCCGAGTTCACGCGCCAAACTCACCATTGCTTTTATGATTTCGTGCATGCCACCTTTCGGGTACCAAGTACCGAGTTTGAGGTCGGCGTAGTTCATCAAACTGTACATCGCAGGCGTATTTTCGGGCGTTGCACCCAAAAAAAGCACAGGAAACTCGATAATTTGCAGCAGTTTTTCGTTTTTGAAGTGCTTACGCGCTAACTTTGAGAACGAACTGAGCAAATCCAATTGTACCAAACCCTTAAAAAACCGCATATCCGTAAATTCGAATACTGAGCGGCTCGGACGGTACACAAAATCCTTGATTCCGACCTCGTATTTGTAACTCGCATCGTCCATAAACGCATCTAACTGCGCGGCTGCGCCCGTTTCGTAGCTCTCGAACATATCGCGCAGCGCACCATAATCGGCAGGAATATCTACGCTTTCTTTGGTGTCAAAAACGACTTTATAAGAAGGCGAAAGCCGATTTAATTCATAATAATCGCTTGTTTTTTTACCGAAATTGGCAAAAAAGCTATCAAAAACATCAGGCATCCAATACCACGACGGACCCATATCAAACCTAAAACCCTCCGCGCTAAACTCGCGTGCGCGACCGCCTAAGTCCGCGTTTTTTTCCAATACGGTCACGTCGTAGCCCGCTTGCGCTAAGTGACACGCTGCCGACAGTCCCGCAAAACCCGAGCCAATTACAATTATTTTTTTTGACATAATTACTTTAAAAAATAGATTTTTCCTTCTTTTTGTTATACTATAATACAAAAAATAAGGTAAAAAGTTCCACAAAAATAAAATAAAATTTTATATATTCAGAACAAAATATATTTATATTTCCAAAATGAATTACCGAAATAAAAAACGGCTGCCTTGCATCGCGCAAAACAGCCGTTTTTTCTGAAAATAATGGTATTTTAGAACAATTTTAACTAAACGTCAAGTCGCCTTTTGCGTCCGTCGATACCAATATTTTACTACCTGCTATAAACTGGCTGGCTAATATTGCTTTGGAGAGTGGATTGACGAGTTCCTTTTGTATAGCGCGCTTCATAGGACGTGCGCCAAACTCGGGTTCATAGCCGATGTCGGCGAGTACGGCGAGGGCTTTGTCGTCCACCCAAATATCGATGCCTTGTTGCAGTAGCAGTTTTTGGACATTTTTTATTTGCAATAATAGGACTTCTTTTATTTCTGTCTGCGAAAACGGCGCGAACATAATCCGCTCGTCGATACGATTGAGGAACTCAGGACGCAAGTGGTTTTTGAGTTCCTCGAACACTTCTATGCGCGTCGCGGCTATTATTTCGTTGAATTTCTTTTTGTCCACCACGTCCATATCGCTAAAATTATCCAAAATAATGCTCGAGCCGATATTCGAGGTCATTATCACAATCGTATTTTTGAAGTTCGCAACCCGCCCTTTATTGTCGGTGAGGCGACCGTCGTCGAGTACTTGCAAAAGGATATTGAACACGTCGGGGTGGGCTTTTTCTATCTCGTCGAGCAGCACGATACTGTATGGTTTTCGGCGCACCGCTTCGGTCAGTTGCCCACCTTCTTCGTAGCCTACATAGCCCGGAGGCGCGCCGATTAAGCGCGAAACGTTGTGTTTTTCTTGGTATTCGCTCATATCAATGCGCGTGAGCGCGGCTTCATCATTAAATAAATAGGAAGCCAAAGCCTTCGCGAGTTCGGTTTTTCCTACGCCCGTCGGACCCAAAAAAAGGAACGACCCGATAGGGCGATTTGCGTCTTGCATACCTGCACGGCTACGGCGCACCGCGTCACTTACGGCGGTTATCGCCTCGCGTTGTCCTACTATCCGTTTGCCGATTTCGTCCTCCATGCGCAGGAGTTTTTCGCGCTCCGACTGCACCATTTTACTCACGGGAATACCCGTCCATTTCGCCACTATTTCGGCGATGTTTTGAGCGTCGACTTCCTCGTCGGTGATGCGGTCTTCCATCGGTATTTCGGAGAGTTTGGCTTGGCTTTGCGCCAATAACTCCTCTTCCCGCTTGATTTTTCCGTACCGCAACTCCGCTACTTTTGCAAAATCACTTTCGCGTTCCGCTTGTTCCGCTTCGGTTTTGTATTGCTCGATGCGCATTTTACAACCCTGAATCGCCTCCACAATCTCCTTTTCGCTCTGCCATTTTGCCTTTTCGGTGTTCAACGTTTCGGTCAGGTCGGCGATTTGTTTATTGAGCGGCTCGAGTTTTGCCTCGTCATTTTCGCGTTTTATCGCTTCGCGCTCAATCTCCAATTGGCGTACTTTTCGGTACAATTCGTCCAATTTTTCGGGGACGCTATTTAGTTCCAAACGCAGTTTTGCGCAAGCCTCGTCTATCAAATCAATTGCCTTATCGGGCAAAAAACGCTCTGTAATATAGCGGTTTGATAGCTCCGCCGCCGCGATAATCGCCTCGTCGAGTATCCGTACTTGGTGGTAACTTTCATAGCGTTCGCGCAAGCCGCGCAAAATAGAAACGGTGTCTTCCACCGACGGCTCGCCGATAAGGACGTTCTGAAACCGCCGCTCCAAGGCTTTATCGGTCTCAAAATATTTTTGGTATTCGTCGAGCGTCGTCGCGCCGATAGTGCGGAGTTCGCCACGCGCCAAAGCGGGTTTTAGGATATTCGCCGCGTCCATCGCGCCCTGTCCGCCGCCCGCGCCGACGAGCGTATGTATCTCATCGATGAATAAAATAATTTGTCCTTCGCTTTTCGCAACCTCGTTCACCACGGCTTTTAGGCGTTCCTCAAACTCGCCTTTATACTTCGCGCCCGCTATCAGCGCAGCCATATCTAAGCTGAAAACGGTTTTGTTGCGCAGGTTGTCGGGTACGTCTTGGTTCACTATCCGCCAAGCGATGCCCTCCACGACGGCGGTTTTTCCTACTCCCGGGTCGCCTATCAGTATCGGATTATTTTTTTTGCGGCGCGTCAATATTTGTAAGATGCGGCGTATTTCGTCGTCGCGCCCGATGATTGGGTCGAGCTTACCCGCAATCGCCTGAGCGTTGAGATTGATGGCGTATTTGCCGAGCGCATTGTACTCATTTTCAGCACCTTGCGAAGTTACGTTACGCCCTTTGCGCAGTTCTTTTATCGCACCCGAAAGCGTTTTGTCGGTTGCGCCAAGCTCCTTAAATAGCTTTGAAGTCGCGTCGTTACCGCTCACGATTGCTAGTAAAAGGACTTCGGTCGCTATAAATTCGTCGCCCAAAGTCTTCGCTAAACGCTGCGCTGCCTGCACCGCTTTATTCGCATCGGTGTTCAAAAACTGTTGGTCGGGGTTCGGCGAACGCGAGTAAGAATTGATTTGCGCGTCGAGGCGTTCCTCGAGTTGCTTCGTATCTACGTTCACTTTTTTTAGCAAAAAAGTAATCGTATCTTCGGTCGTCAGCAGGGCTTTGGCGATGTGCGCGGTATCTACGAGTTGCTGCTCGTTGCCTGCCGCTATTTGCTGCGCTTTCGCTAAGGCTTCGGCGGCTTTTGTGGTGAAATTATCGAAAGTCATAATCGTATGGATTATTTTATAATATGATTTTTGTGGTAATATTTTCATTATTGTTATAACAAAAAGACAACCAAAGTTCAATTTAAGCCGTTTTGTCGTAAAATACGTTTTCTGTATGTCATTTTGTCAATATTTTTGGTGTAAACTAAGTCGCAGTTTTGTATCATAATATAATTTTTAAAAAAAATAAATTTTAATTTGTCGATATCAAAATATTTGATTACGTTTGCCATGAAATTTTTAAGAAACGTTGCGCAACGTATCCTATCCTTTTCTTCCGATTGAAAATTCGCCAATAATTTTAGGGAAGTTAGAGATAGAGGTTAGGGGACGCGCTCGAGTAATATCGGGCGTGTTCTTGTCCTCCTATTGTTACTTCCAAGGCGTTTGGCGATGCCTCAATCGGACAATAATGGCAAGTTCATGCCTTTTTTTATTCGATAATTTTAACCAAACGTTCTTAAATTTATGAAAATTTCAATTCAAAAAATAGCCTTAATAATGGGCTTATTCGCAAATGTTTTTGTTGCTGATGCACAGAGTCCCACAGCATGGAATTGCAATATTACATCAGCTTTTGGCGGCAACCCATGGCCTAGTACAACTAATACATTGTGGGAAGGCGGCGATATTTGCCCAGCAGATACTTGGAAGCTGGTGTTTTATGACGAGTTTCAAGGTAGCAGTTTGAATACTAACAAATGGGCAACTTTTTTTCCTTACGGGGCTAATGGTAGCGACCAATGTTCATTTTGCAGAACCCACAGTAACGACGGGCAACAAATATACAAGGATAATAATGTTACTGTAAGTAATGGAACTGCTAAAATAATTGCCAAGCAAGAAAATTCCTCTTGGTATGGTGTAAACAAAAACTATTCATCAGGAGTAATTCACTCTAAAAGTAATTGTACTTTTAACAAAGGAAAATTTGAAGCTCGATGTAAAATACCCAAAGGCATTGGATATTGGCCTGCTTTTTGGCTTTTCGGTTTCAGCACTGAGGTTGATATATTCGAGTTTGGCGGTCATGCAACAAAATATCCTCATGTAGCAGTTCATAAATGGTTACCCAACGATGTAAATTACGAATTCGGTGAATATACAAGTGAGCAAGTAGATTTATCGTTAGACTTCCATGTCTATACAGTAGAATGGGACGATTTTATTGTCACCTATAAAATAGATAATGCAATAGTAAAAAAGATAGGTCGTTTTTTGAATTCCACAAGCGGGATTTGGGCAACTACTTGTGGTGATAGACCTGCAACAGTTTATACAAGAAATCCAGCCTATCCAAATAGTAATGACTTTGTTAATATTATATTTAATTTAGCTATCGGAAACGGCAATGACCAGTGTTCATTTGTTCGTTCTCCTGATGCAAGTACTTTGTTTCCACAACAAATGGAAATAGACTATATTCGTGTTTGGCAGCGAACACCACAAGCTGGTCTTACCGATTTGTGTGCAGTAAGAACTATTCAAGGCAATAACGATATTTGCAACGGTGCAGCCACAAACTATACGATTGGTAGTTTGCCAAATGATACTTATAGTTGGACAACAAGCCCTAACCTTAGTATAGTTGGTTCGACTTCAAATAGTACGGTACAAGTGCAGCCTATTAATAGCACAGTACAGGGAAATGCGTGGGTAAAATGTAACATTGGCTCGGGAAATGGCGTATGCCCTAATTTATCTACTACAAAGAATATTTGGTTAGGCGTGCCTATTGCACCTACATTTACTACATCGCAAGCACTCTGTCAAGAACCTATTGTGCATATTGCAGAAACTGCCAACAGTATAAATAGTACTTACGTTTGGACGGCTCAGGTGGACACTCGCCCTGCCTATTCTGTTACAGCAGGTAAGGATATAGATATTGATGGTACTACTTATGCCAATCATACCTTCCGTTATAGTCTTATTGTAAGCAATACCTGCGGAAGTGCTGCCTCGCCCACCAAAATTACCTCGAGTCAAAAATGTAAAACTGGAACTAATATTATGTGGCGCGTAGTGCCAACTCCAAACCCTAATACAGGACATTTTAGCATTAACTTCGAGAATAGTATTGATGAAGGCTATGAACGACCCACTAAATTTGAGCTTATCATTTGCAATTTAGACAATAAAGAGGTGCTACGCTCTAACGCAAATGCAGGTGAGCGTATCGATATTGGTGGTATCAGTGACGGTGTTTACATTGCTACTGTTGTGCTGCCAACGGGTGAGCGGCAAAGCCTAAAAATTGTAAAAATAAATCCATAAAACTACCATCATCAAAAGTGTACGAAATTTATTGTTACTATATTTTTTATTGGCAATAAGTTTCGTACACCTATAATTTTATTCCTAAATATGAAAATATTTTTAATCTACACCTTAATATGCTGCGCCTACGCCGCTACCGCGCAGACGGATAGCCTCAGTTACAAACAAAAGCAAGACCTAAGTGTACAGGCGGAGTTGGCGTTTGCGCAAAGTTTTGGGTCGGCGCAAGCTGCCGCAATCGGCGCGTTTTACAAACCACCTAACGCCATATTTGGCATTGGCGCAACCGTCGGCTATATGCACACGCAGAGTAGTGATGTCAATACGCCGCAAAACCAAGACTATTACGCAGGTACTAACTACCTGAATAGCAGCGTTTTAATGTCCGTATTTCCTGATACGAAACGTGGGCGTTGGTTCGCCTCGGGCGGCGTGGCGTACAATTTGTTTTTGGATAAACAAGCTACTGATTTGGAGCGCAATGCGGTTGTATTTAAACCTTTTTATTGGTCTGCCGTATTTTGTGCGGGGCATCGCTTTCCGCTTACCGAAAAATTGAGCTTAACCACAAGTGTTAATTATAGTAGAGCAATCACGCCGTCACATATTGCAAAGTCTCTATACAGTTCCTACAATAGTAGTAACCGTGCAGACGATTTTGTCAATACATTAGGTATTAGCGTAGGCGTAAAATATCATTTCACTCACTAAATAAACAGATAATAATATGCAAAAAAACTTATTTATATGCGCTGTTTTGCTGCTTTTACAACAAAAAGTATGCGCTCAGGCACAGCGAGAGGTATGGATTGGCGGCGGTGCGCACTTGATAATGGCAGGTTTGGACAATAAAACCTACGATACGAATGAAATTAGCGGCAGCTACACGCCGCGTATAGGTGCGGGTATAGATGGTTTTATACATTGGCGACGTGCAGGACGGGTTGGTTTCGGTCTTGATTTTTTTTATTTGCAAAAAGGAGGTCGTATTCCTAACGTTGTGAATATCCAAACAGAATATATAAGTATTGCACCGCAAGCCAATTATTATTTTGAAAAACCTGCCATTTTGATTTACCTGAGTCCTTATTTTAGCGTCGCAACTACGGCGCGGTATCAGTTATCGGAAGCCTATCAGCCTCAATACCCTGGGCATTCTGGTCGGAATAATCCTATCAGTCCATTGGATATAGGTATTAGTGGCGGTATCAATAAGACTATTTTTAAGCGCGGCAGTTATGCAATCGCTGCCACTTTGCAAGGCGGATATGGAGGTTTTGACCTGTTTACACGGCTGCCCGAGTTCGGCTACACGCGCAATTGGCATACTTCGCTGGGCATAAATGTTCAGTTTGAAGGCTCGAAATAAGTAGAGGAAAGATTACTTTTTTAATTAACACAAAATCATGAATAAAAAAATCATAATCATAGCATTGTTATTACAAACGTTCTCGCTTTACGCGCAAACGAAAACAGCACGCGGCACTATACCTGCGTATGTGGATTTCGAGGATATTAAAATAGGTGTGGGTATCAAACCGATAGTATCGCGCATCGATTTCATTACGTCTAACCATTTTCGCCGCTTAGGCTCTAACATAGACGCGTCGGTGGCATACAAGCCGAAGAAAAGCCATGTCGGCGGTATTGCTAATATCGGACTAACCACACGCGGTTTTTATTTTAAATATCCAATCGGAACACAGCAATATTTTATTGATTATCAATACTTTACAACCAATGCTGCGGTGCAATATTTTCCTTTTCGAGATGGCAAATTAGCTATCAATGCAGGTGTGCAATACGGGCGATTGCTGGGCGTAGGTAGTGATATTGAGTTTTTCAGTAACGTTAGTTTTTATGAAAAACACTATTGGAGTATGGTAGCCGATGTGGAATTTAGGTTGCTGAAACACAAAAATACAGATATTGCGCTCGTGGCACATTACAATCATGGTCTCACGCCTATCTATAAATTTTCGGTGACGAACGAAAGAGGCGATGAGTCGGACGGCTCGGCGAGTTTCAAAGATATTGGTTTGGGCATAGTAGCGCACTACCATTTTTTGCCTACTGAAATGAAATAATCTACGTCATAGAATATATTGACCTATTTTTTGTATGCCATTTTGTCGGTATTTTTTGGTGTAATAATATTATACCATTTTTTGTTTTCTAATATAAATTTGGTTATCCCGATTTTTTTTGCCAATTTTGCGCCTTATTTCATAAGGCAATCAATAAAAACGGGCATTAAACCACCAATTTATACTATGAATAATTTTAATATTTCTATCACGGGCGACCTCGGGAGCGGCAAAAGTTCGGTTGCAAAAGTACTGTGTAAGCTCTTAGATTACCAATATTTTTCGACGGGTTCGGTGCAGCGCGAAATGGCGAAAGATAAAGGCATGGACACGCTCGAGCTAAATTATTACTCCGAAAAAGATACTAAAATAGATGATTATATAGATGATTATTTGCGCAGAATAAACACGGGCGATGTGTCGTATATTTTGGACTCTCGGTTGGCTTGGTTTTTTGTCACAAAATCGTTCAAAATCTATTTAACGGTGCAACCCGAAATAGCAGCAAAAAGAGTGCTTTCGGACGCGGAGCGGAGCAGCGAGCCGTTTGCTGCCGACATCAAAACGAAGTCTGATGCTTTGCTCGAGCGGCGCAGCGTAGAGAACCGCCGCTTTCAGCGTATTTATGGTGTGGATTGCGCCGACCTCAATAATTACGATTTGATTGTGGATACCTCCGAGCGTTCCATACAAGAAACCGTTGATTTGATAATAGACAATTTTGAGCAATGGAAAAACAAGTTGCCATTTGCGAAAGTTTGGGCGGAAGCCAGATAATGCGTTTGTTTTTTCTTTTCTAAAAATCAAAATTTATGTATCCTTATTTGCTTCCCTATTTCCTTATTGCGCTACAATCGGTTGGTGTTTACGG
>JAYWGJ010000184.1:0-6825 GCA_043778315.1 Saprospiraceae bacterium
CATTTTTCCATAATAACTTTCTATTTTAGTGCAAATAACTATGTGATTTATGAATGTAAATATACAATTTTATTCACAATAAAAATATTTCAATTACAATAAAAATATAAATTTAGGAGAGGTCGCTTGTCGCTTAATTTCAAAAAAATGACTACCTTTGCAATACTATTTTTATTTTTGATATGCGAAAAAAAATACATATCTTTTTTTTATGTTTTGCTTCGCAATTTTCTTGCGGAACGATGCTTTTTGCGCAACCTACCAACGCACTTTCTACCGCTTTCGCGCAAGCTAAACGCGCCGCCGATAGCGGCAATACTGCCGAAGCGATACGCTTATATAATGGTCTGCTTAGCGCAAATCAACAAAAAAATGCTGTTTTGGAGTATAATATTGGTAATACATATTATAAAAATAAAGAATTGGGCAAAGCGATATTACACACCGAGCGCGCGTTTGCGCTCACGCCTAACGATGCTGATATTGCGAATAATTTGAGTTTTTTGCGCGCGCAATGCCGCGACGATATAGTGCAAATAGACGAGTTTTTTTTGGTGCGTTGGCTGCGCCGTTTGCGCAAATTTTTAGCCGCCGATACATGGGCGACGCTTGGTATTTTTAGCCTTTGGGCGTTCGGGGCAGGCGGTTTAGTTTGGATATTTGGGCGTACCCGCGAATGGAAACAGCGCGGTTTTTTGTATGCTAACGTCGCTTTATTGGTTTCGATATTGCCGTTTTCATTGGCATATTGGCAACAAAAAATAGATGCAGATAGCGGCTACGGCGTGGTGATAATCGCCGAAACAGCATTGCGTTCCGCACCCGATTTGGAGAGTTCGGACGTACTTAAAATACATGAAGGCTTGAAAGTCAGCCTTTTAGATGCGATAGGAGAGTGGCGGAAAGTCGGTTTGCCTAACGGTGAAGAAGGTTGGATATTAGGCGCAGCCGTAGAAAAAATATAGTTCACAGCTTATAGTTTTTAGCTTATCGCTTACCGTTTTTAGCTCACAGCTTATAGTTTCAAATTCTAACGGTCAAAAAAGTTTACAGCTTAAAGTTGCCTTCCTAACGGTCAAAAAAGTTTATCGCTTAAAGTTGCCTCCCTAACGGTCAAAAAAGTTTACAGCTTAAAGTTGCTTCCCTAACGGTCAAAAAGTTTATAGCTTAAAGTTGCTTCCCTAACGGTCAAAAAAGTTTATAGCTTAAAGTTACTTCCCTAACGGTCAAAAAAGTTTACAGCTTAAAGTTGCCTTCCTAACGGTCAAAAAGTTCACAGTTTATAGTTTCAAAAAAAAAATGGTATCAGACGTATTAGTAAGTGTAGTGATGGGCAGCAAATCTGACCTGTCGGTGATGCAAGACGCAGCACACGTTTTAGAACAATTCGGTATTCCGTTCGAGATAAACATCGTATCGGCGCACCGCACGCCCGAGCGCATGGTCGAGTTCGCGACGGGCGCGCACAAACGCGGTATCAAAATCATCATCGCAGGCGCGGGCGGCGCGGCGCACCTACCTGGTATGATAGCGGCAATGTCGCCGTTGCCCGTTATCGGTGTACCGATTAACTCGCAAAATAGCCTCGACGGCTGGGATTCTATTTTGTCTATTTTGCAGATGCCCGCAGGCGTACCTGTGGCGACGGTCGCGCTGAACGGCTCGCGCAATGCAGGCTTGCTCGCCGCTCAAATACTAGGTTTGACGGACGCGGTGTATTTCCAAAAGGTGATTAACTTCAAGCAAGACCTCAAAAAACCTGTTATCGAGTCTGCCGAAGAAATAGCACTCGAGGGCTACAAACGGTACTTGGATAAATACGCGAAAGATTAAGTAAAATTAGTTTTTCTGTATGTTTAATACAACAAAAAGCGCGACCTACTATACAGTAAGTCGCGCCTTTTTTGTTGTAATTATACCATAATTTAGATACGCCTAATGTCCGCCTTCCGCCGTGATATTATCGTAATCTATGCCTTGTTTGGCTAAAATACCCTTGATGGCGTAAGCAAAATATGCCAAATACAAGAAGCACACAAACGCGACCCAGTACGAACTATGAATGCCAATGCCTTGCATATCGGCGAGTTTGCCTTGTAGCGGCGGGATAACGCCACCACCCAAAATCATCATTATCAGAAAAGCAGAGCCTTGCGACGTGTATTTGCCCAAGCCCGCCAACGAAAGCGAAAAGATGCAGGGCCACATGATAGAACACACCAAGCCGCCGCTCAAAAACGCATACACCGCAACCGTACCCGTAGTGAGCATACCGACGAGCATCGCCAAAGCACCCAATCCGCTAAACACCAAAAGGGTAAGCATCGGTTTGTTTTTGGTAGCAAAAAAAGCAGCTATTTGTATCAATACACAAATCACATAATAATAAAGCGGCGACATATCGTTTTGCGCAACGGTATTAGCAGCGATTACTGCACCGAAAGCGATGAGCGGCACCACAAAAGTCATCACTGTTTTTAGGCTGCGGCTCAATTTGAACTCGTCAATCGCACCTACCCAACGCCCAATCATCAAACTGCCCCAATACATAGAAATATAGGGCGCAATGCCATTGGCTTTTATGCCGCCAAAATCGGGCTGTTTGAGTAGTTCGGAGAGATTACTCTGTATAGAAACCTCCACGCCTACATACACGAATATCGCTAACATTCCCAACACTAATTGCGGGTATTGCATCGCTCCCCAGCCGTCGCTGTTTTGCTTTGCGCGAAATCTGGCAAGCATCAATACCAACACAACAGCTACCAAAGCCGCCGCCGAGCACAACAAACGGAACATTTCTACGCCGTGTTTATCGGCTTCCGCTACTTCGTTGCGGTAACTCGCAAATATTGGCGCAAAGCACACAAATAATAAAAGCGTAAGTAAACCTAAGCTGCCGAGGGCTTTATTTGACGTTTCCATCGGCTCTATGTTTTTGCCTTCTGGAACGGATTTGGAAAAGTAAAACAAGGCTGCCGACAGCAAAAACAATATGGCAACACCTATATATAAGGTGGTTACGCTGCCTAAGCCTAAGTTTTTGACGGCTTCGTCGCTCGCTTTTGTTGTGCCAAATAAGGCTAACGCGACTACAATCGGACCTATCATTGTGCCAAACGAATTGACTGCACCGCCCAAACTGATGCGGCTCGCGCCCGTAGCAGGGTCGCCGAGCGAAATAGCGAACGGATTTGCGGCGGTTTGTTGCAACGAAAAGCCTAAGGCGACGATAAATAAACCGACGAGCATTGCGGCATACACATTGATATTTACGGCGATAATCATTGCTACCGCTCCGATAACGGAGAATAATAAGCCGTAAACGATGCTCCGTTTGTAGCCCCATACGCCCACTAAATCTTTGCCTGCCGCAAGGCTGCTATACGCAAAAAGCCCTAACGCTCCGATGTAATAGGCGAAGTAAAAGGCAAAATCTATTAGCTGCGACTGAAATTGGTCTAAACCAAAATAGTGCTTACAGAAAGGAATGAAAACGCCGTTGCTTGCGCCAATAAAGCCCCAAAAAAAGAAAACGGTGACTAACGTGCTGAGGGCGGCGTTGTTAGTCGGTATGAGTGGTTTTGACATAAAAGATAAATTAATAATGATTTTTTAGATTATAAAGGAGGTTTTGGAGGTTTTTAGACGCAAAGAAAGTTTTAAACGCAAGCGTTTTTTTTTATTTTTAAACGCGGAGAAACAGAGAAGCAAAGAGGCAGAGTGTAGAGGCAGAGTTGTTAAGATTTTTTAAGGTTGTTTAAACGCAAGCGTTTTTTTATTTTTTTAAACGCGGAGAAACAGAGAAGCAAAGAGGCAGAGTTGTTGAGATTTTTGAAGGGTTTTTAAACGCAAGCGTTTTTTTTATTTTTTAAACGCGGAGAAACAGAGAGGCAGAGTTTTAAGAGGTTTTTTGTTTTTTAGACACAAAGAAAATTCCTGATTGTAAAGAAACAGAATATTGCCAATAAAACAAAATAGTATTAAAAAAAGAGGGTTCACCTGATGTAGGTAAACCCTCTTTTTATTGTTTTTTATAAAAAATTACTCTGCAATCAACGCTTTGATAGTCGCTGTTTCATTATTATTTTTTACGGTAATGAAATAAACAGTGTTGCTATTGAGGCTTACAGGTATCACATTATTAGTGCTTACTTTCTTAGCCGAAGCATAGATTGTTCTACCCAAAACATCTGAGATAATCACGTTATCTACTTCCGATAAGTCGTTTGAAAACAATGTGAAGCTATTTTTATTAAGATTTGCACGCAATTGCGTTTTCAAAATATTTTCGGTAGCCACCACTGCACCGAACATCATATCGTCCCAATAGTACGTTTTTGCGCCTGCTTGCGCACCTGTTGTGCCAAAATTAAAGAAAATAGATGCTTTTTTAAACGTATAGCTCAAATTGAGCGCGGCAGTACCTGCTGCTTGATTAGCAAAATTAAATTCCAAAGTTTCCCACGCACCTGCAACCGTAGTTATGGCTTCTGTTTCTACGCTTCTGGTAGCGTTGGTAGGGTCTTCTACTTTCAAGCGTACTGGAATACCTGCGTCAGGCGACCACACGCGCACATTCATTTTGGTAGCAGTTGCCGTGAACGGAATAGCCGTGCCAAAACCTGCATTACCGCCAACGGTTGTACCTGCCCAAGGCTGCGCGGTAACTGGCTTGATGGTTTGCACAACTTTATTGTTCGGATTAGTCGGGTCGGTAATAATCGTACTTACGTTATCTCCGAAATCAGTTAAACCATAATTAAGCGTTGCGCTTTCAAACGTTGTAGGTAATTCTACCGCAGGCGGTGGTGGTGCTGTCGAAATCATCATATCGTCCCAATAGTACGTTTTTGCACCTGCCTGCGCACCTGTTGTGCCAAAATTAAAGAAAATAGATGCTTTTTTGTAGGCGTAGCCAAAATTAATAGCTGCCGTACCTGTCGCTTGAACGGCAAAATTGAACGTGAGGGTTTCCCACATACCTGCCATTGTAGTCGTTGCCTCGGTCTCTACGCTCTTGGTCGGGTCGTTCGACTCCTCTACTTTCAAACGCACTGGAATACCTGCATCGGGCGACCATACGCGCACACTCATTGAGGTAGCACCTGCTGCAAACGGAATTGGCGTACCAAAACCTACATTACCACCAACTGTTGTACCTGCCCAAGGCTGCGCGCTAACTGGCTTGATGGTTTGCGCAACTTTATTGTTTGGATTAGTTGGGTCGACTATAATCGTACTTGCGTTGTCACCAAAATCAGTTAAAGCATAGTTCAAAGTTGTACTTTCAAAAGTAACTGGTAACTGTACACCCGCAGGTGGCGGCGGCGATGCGAGCATCATATCGTCCCAATAGTACGTTTTTGCACCCGCTTGCGCACCTGTTGTGCCAAAATTAAAGAAAATAGATGCTTTTTTGTAGGCGTAGCCAAAATTAATAGCCGCCGTACCTGTCGCTTGATTAGCAAAATTGAACGTGAGGGTTTCCCACATACCTGCCATTGTAGTCGTTGCCTCGGTCTCTACGCTTTTGGTCGGGTCGTTCGACTCCTCTACTTTCAAACGCACTGGAATACCTGCATCAGGCGACCATACGCGAACGCTCATCGAGGTAGCACCTGCTGCAAACGGAATGGGCGTACCAAAACCTACATTACCACCAACTGTTGTACCTGCCCAAGGCTGCGCGCTAACTGGCTTGATGGTTTGCGCAACTTTATTGTTTGGATTAGTCGGGTCGGTAATAATCGTACTTGCGTTATCGCCAAAGTCAGTTAAAGCATAGTTCAAGGTTGTACTTTCAAAAGTAACTGGTAACTGCACGGCGGCAGGTGGCGGTGCTACAAATGACATATCGTCCCAATAGTAGGTTTTTTCACCTGCTTGCGCACCTGTTGTACCAAAATTAAAGAAAATAGATGCTTTTTTGAAAGTATAGCCTAAGTTGAGCGCAGCAGTACCTGTTGCCTGATTGGCAAAATTGAACGTTAGGGTTTCCCACATACCTGCCATTGTAGTGGTCGCTTCGGTCTCTACGCTTCTGGTAGCGTCGTTAGCATCCTCCACTTTCAAGCGTATCGGAACACCTGCATCGGGCGACCATACGCGCACTTTCATTGAAGTCGCGTTAGCTGCAAAAGGAATTGGCGTAGCAAAACCTACACTACCTCCAACGGTTGTACCCGCCCAAGGCTGCGCGGTAACTGGTTTGATGGTTTTCACGACCATGTTGCTGGCGTTGGTCGGGTCGACCACAATTGAGCTTGTGTTGTTGCCAAAATCAGTTAAATTGTAACCAACAGACATATCGTCAAAAGTAACGGGTAATTGGACGGGATTGGTTACCACAGTTTGGCAGCTATTACAAGTCTCCCAAACTTTACACAGCGTTTCGTTGGTATTAGTGGTAACGAGGGTACGGTTGGTATACTGCGGATTACCGTTTGTACAAGGAAAACTTGGAGATAATGCCTCATTTACAGGCGTTGCGCCGTTTACGAATAGGTATTCATAACTCGTGCTTGCCGAAAGCGGCAACGTGACAGAATAGGTACCGTTACCCACAGAGGTCATTAAACTACCAGGATAATTTCCCCAGCCGCTCCAGCTACCGAAAGCATAAACAGGTGTCGTGGGAGGGTTTTGTACTTGGAATGTCACCAAAACTGTCCCTGACGGTGCGGTACAAGTGGCACAGCTTGCCCAATTATTGCAAACCGTGGTGTCAGTTGCACCCAAATTAAACACGCGATTGGTGTACTGTGCATTCCCATTCGTGCATGGGAAACTGGGGTCTAACACTTCCTTTACAGGTGAAGCGGC
>JAYWGJ010000185.1:0-6825 GCA_043778315.1 Saprospiraceae bacterium
ATACTGTAATCGTTTTGTTGGTTCGGACCGGTCAAGCCAAAACCTGCCATATCAAAACGCAACAATCGAAGTTGTGGCGACAGTACTTTCGCCCAAGTATTAAAAGTATGCAGCGACGAAAACGCGCCGTGCAGACACAAAACAGGCAAGCCTTCGCCTTCGTCGCGGTAGTGAACGAGGTGTTTATTGATGACCATAAACCGGGAGTGTTCGTTGGTGTACTTATCTAAAAGGTCGTGCATTGCGGAGGAAGTCGTCGTGTGTAGAGCAGCAATAGAAGCCATGTTTTTGTAATGCGCTCACGCGCCATAATTATAGTGTAAAGGAAAGCATGAAATTATTGTGCAAATGTATTGCTATAAAATAAGAAAAACGAATATTTGGTTAATTTTGTGTAAACTCAAAATAAAAACAGGATTTATCGCCGCAGCAATAAATCCTATTTTGTTTATTAATAAAAAAAGAAATATAATTTCTCTTCATCTATTTATTTCGCATCTACCCGACCGATATAAATATCAATGGTACGCGCTTGCGCTGATTTCGGATAATCCGATTTTATTTTTTCGTAAGCAATCTTTGCATCTGCGTTTTTGCCTAATTTTTCGTTGAGCAAGCCGAGTTTGTACAAATAGTAAGGCGTAAAAAACTCGTCAGTACCTTTGGTAGCGGCGCGTTGATAGTTTTTCAAACCTTCCTCCATTTTACCGTCTTCGGTATAGGCATCGCCCAAAAGACCATACTGCATGGCTGGCGAAATATCGTCACCGCCGCTGTACGCCTCCAAATACGGAATAGCTTGTTTGGGTTGTCCGAGCTGCAAATAAGAAGAGCCCGCGTAGAAATTGGCTAAGTTGCCTGCTTTCGTACCACTATATTTTTTGGCAAACTCAACTAAACCGAGCGAACCGCCTGTACCTTTAAGGGCTAATGCGAACGAGTCTTGACGGTACAATATCTCCGCTTTTTGCAATTGATTGGTTGCGTCAATGTTTTTAGGTGCTTTATAAAAATTATTATAAGCAAATATCAAGAACAAAACGCCTATGATACCAGCACCAATGCCGACGATAGTTTTTTGGTGGTGTTCCCAAAAATCGGTAGCTTGTAAGGCTGCGCCTTGCAGGTCGATAACGGGGTCTAATTCATCGCTTTCGGCGGTAACAGTTTCTACTTGCGACGGGCGCGGAGCTTTATTTTTTGCCATTAGATTGGTAAAAATGATTAAATTTATTGTGTAAAATAAGATAATAATAATGCTTAAACAACACCTACTATGTAGTGTCGGTTTTTGTAAGCGGCAACAAAGGTAAATATTTTTGTTAAAAAAGTAAAATATTATATTAATTTTTTTTATCGGTATAGAAAACTAAAATTCAAATATAGGAGATATACAATTTTTTGTCATCTAATTGTGAAGGATAAGATAATTATTTTGAATTGCACAAAGAAACATTACCTTTGCGGGACAAGCAGATTTATAAAATAAATTTTGGTATTTTAATATTATTATGAACTTTACGACAGCTATTCGTCCTCTATTTGTCCTTGTCACCTATTTTTGCCTTGTCACAAGTAGCAGTGCGCAAGAGATAAAAAAATCTACTCAGGCGGAAGTGGACTCGATGATTCGGATTTACGTTGCCGATAATGTGCGGTTAGCCGTAAAGGAAATGCACCGCACGGGTATTCCTGCGAGTATCACTTTGGCACAGGCAATCTGCGAATCGGGTTACGGACGCAGCAAAACTGCCCAAACCGCTAAGAATCATTTTGGCATAAAATGCTACGAGAGCTGGGGAGGAAAAAAATATTTTCATGTTGATGATGAAAAAAATAAAAAAGGCGAACTGATACCGTCGTGCTTCCGCGCCTACGACTCGATAGCGCAATCCTACTTCGACCACTCCGAGTTTATTATGATGCGCCCCTGGTACGAACCGCTCTTTAATCTCAATAGCGACGACCACAAAGGCTGGGCAAAAGGCTTGGAAAAAGCAGGCTACGCGAACGTGACGGATTATAGCGGACGCTTATTTAAGTACATTAATAAATTTGAGTTGCATCAATACGATGTGCCTAATCTGCCGCTCGGTCGCCGCAAAACGACGATGAAAGAGCTAGTGCAAAGGGCAAAGAAATTCAAAGAAAAGAAAAGTATTAATAAATCAACCGCCCCTGCCGATGCGCCCGAAACCATCGACCTTGCCGATTTTGGTATTGCGACGGCAGTAAAAGATACGGTGAAGGCAGTAATTATAGAAACACCAACCCGTGATACCATAGCTCCGCAGAACCAAAAAATAAGCGAAAAATATACCAACTCGAAAGATGCGGTAAGTAGCGCACGTCCCAAAACCGATGCCACAACTATCAATATTTCAGGCAATGCAGTAGCAAAGAATGATAGTACAACGGTTATCGCACTCAAAATACCCGCAAGTAATCCTGCGCCTACACCTGTTAGTGTCGTCACAAATAAAGTAGAAACAAGCCTATCAGGCGTGTCGCTAGTACGAAAAAAACACGTTGTGCTAGAGGACGAAACGCTCTACGGCATTGCCAAAAAGTACAAAATGAAGGTCGCTAGATTGCTGGAAATCAATAAATTGGACGGTAATACAAAAATTCATTTTGGCGATACAATCATTGTCGAAGAGTAATTCGCTAAACAGCAAATAAAATTTTCACATTTATTTAACACACCAAATATTTATATAAATTAAATATAATAATAAAAAATTATACCTTTGTGAGAAGAATTTTTCAATAAAATAGCGAGAGTTCAGAAATAGTATTTATATTTGCTCTGTAGTTTTATTAAAATCCTTTTTTATAACAAAAATAATATTGGTAATATATTAAAAATAATATGAAAAAATTGACCTGCATTGTACTCGCTTCGGGTATTATTTTGATGTCGTTGATGCCAAGTGAGGCGCAGGCAACCTCGAGGAAGCGCGCCAAATCAAAGAAAAAAACCACTGCGCAAGCCGCTATCAAAAAGAAAAAAACGGCTGCAACAATTGCACCAAACGTCAAGCCCGCAACAATTAATGAAGACAAAAATACCGATGCGCTCGATGTAGTACGCAACGCAAGTAGCAACGGTTATGTGTTTAGCGACGCGACAAGTCGCCCAGAGCAAATGCGTTCAGTTTTAGAAAAGCCAGATATTGAAATCTTACAAGAGTTATTTGGCTTAGATGTGTCTCAAAGCACAAAGGAAAAGCAAATTTCCGCTTATTGGCTCGGACAGAGCCGCTTGTCTATCCCTACGCCTTACGCTAGAATTTTTCCCAAAGAAAGCCTGTATAATAATAATAAAACACTCACTATTAACGATTTAGATGCAACACAGCGCGTCGAACTCGGTGAAATGTACGAGGCGTTTATACTTACACCAACTACGAGTAATGCGGAGTTTTTCTTGTTGTTGTACAATAAAAAACAAAAAGCATTCGTATCCAATTACGAAAAGGTAGCCTACGACTCGCGTGACCAATTGGTGCACTACGTCCAGACTTCCTACATCAAAATTGATGAAGATACTAAGCGTCCGATGTTGTATGTGATGACCAAATCTACGCGCAACGACGAAGACACTTGCAAAGTAAATTGCTTTGAACAAGTACGCTTGGAGGTAAAGCAGTTTAACGGTGCAACTTGGGGTACGCAGTATATTTTGCGCCGCAACAACTACAACGGCAAAGCAACTTATGCTATAGAAACTGCACCTATTGGTCGAGTGAAAGAGTTGGAGGCAAAAGCACCACAACTTTTTGACAGTATGCCAGTTCGTTAATTCAATAATATTTTCACCAAAAAAGCTGCTCTGAAACTCACCTTTCGGAGCAGCCTTTTTTTTAAATAATAGTAAGCGAAACCTGATATTTGTGACAAATAAAATATTTTTTTAGAATCTGATAAAAATAAAAAATAAAAATAATTATAATTATATAGTATTTTAAATCAGTTAATTATATAGACAAATAATTATAATATGAAGAAATTGAGCCATAGATAAGAGTAATATTGAAGTAAAGTATGTAAAAAAAAATAATATTTCTTTACAATATTAAAATATTTTTCTAATTTAGTATCGAAATTGAAAACAGCGAACGCTATAGTATCTTAATCCTATCAATAAATTAATCTATTTTCGTCATTTTATAGTCAAATTATAATCTCCTCATTTTTAATCAAAAATATGCAAAAGTACCAAGTACAAAAACTGATGACTTGCTGCGCACTCCTCCTAACTTTGTGTGTGCAAGCCGCATTTGGACAATGTCCCGCCATCTTAGAAAATCGCTCTCAAGGCGATATTCAGCAAATCAAGACAAAAGAACAAATGGTTGTTTTTCGTGGCGATTATTCTTATTTAGTTCAATTTATGAACAGCACGAAAGGTATCACTGCACGCTTTTTTTCGGAAGCGGGCGTTTCGTTAGAGCAAGACGACGAAGTAATTTTTATGGACCAAGCCATGACGCGCAAAGCCTACAAATTTATTGAGCAAGGCGAATTAGATACTAAATCGGGTAAGCCGCGTTATCAAAATACCCTACAATTGGATATTGCAGCCTTGCAATGGATGGCATCTGCCACTATCACTACCTTATATATCAAGAATGTGGCAACAAACGAAATGCGTAAGTTCACGTTCAATGATAATCGCGTCACCGAATTTAAAGCTACGGCAGCTTGTTTTTACAACACCTTAGATAAAGGAAAAGTGAAAGATGCCGTTATTAATTCGGATATGGCACCTCGTAAAGTAGCGGGCGACGGCGCATCGGCTACACAAGCAGGTGGCTCGCGGACAGGCGGCGGCGGGGTTTCGCTGCCCGCAGGGGTGCAGCGCACAGGCGGCGGCAGGCTGCAGGATGAAGAGTTGCAACGTTTGCTACAAGAACTCGCGACGACCAAAGAAAAGGTGAAAGCTGACATATTGGCAGAGAAAGAGAAAGGCGATAAAATAAAAGCGCAAATGGGGCAGGACGTGCAAGCGTCGCGCGAAATGGCGAGTAAGGCAAAAGCCGACTATGCAGCCGAAGTAGCCGAGGCGCGCAAGAGAGCCGATGCAGGCATCAAAAAAGCGATAGAGGACGAAACGAAAATGATAGGTGACGCGAAGAAAAAAGGCGACACTATCATACAGCGTATCGTATTAGACGTAGCAAACTCGAAGCAACGCGCTGCCGAAGAGGTGCAAAAAGCGCAAACTGCCTCAGCGCAAGAAGTAGCAGATGCACGCAAACGCGCCGCCGACGAAATAGTAGAAACCCGCAAAAAACTAGATGTTGCGCGACAACAATACGCCGACGAAGTAGCGTCAGCCCGCGAAACCTCGGGTCAGGAGCTTAAAAAGATAGCCGCAGAAACTGCTGCCCGTATTAGCGACGCACGACAAAAGGCAAAAGAGGAAAAAAATGTAAGCGTCCAGGACGTAATTGCAGCTAAAAATAAAGCCGCAGAAGAAATACTCGCAACTCGCGAAAATGCGGCGAACGAAATAGCGCGTATTCGCGAAAATGCAGTCGGCGAAAAAGAAAGATTAGCCCTTTCCGTAGCGGAGTCGAAGCGTAAAGGCTCAGAAGAAACCGCGCTCATCAAACAAGGCAATGCGCAAGACGTAGCGGACGCGAAAGAACGCGCCGCCAAAGAAAAAGAAGCCGCAGCACTACAAGTAGCAGATGCAAAACGCCGCGCTGCCGAAGAAGTAGGCTCGGCACAAGCATCGGCGAACGACCAAAAACAGAAAATAACGGGCGACGTAATCAATGCGAAAGAGAAGGCGGACACGATGAAAAAAGCTATCGTGATGGACGTAGCGACTGCGCAGAAAAAAGCTGCCGAAGAAATTACTAAAATAAGAACCGAAGAAGCAAATCAAGTGAAATCGGCGCAAGATACGGCGGCAGTTGTCCGCGCCCGAATTGTGGCAAACGTCACTACGGCTAAACAAAAAGCAGCGGACGAAATAAAACGCATCGCCGAAGACTTGCAAAAACAAATTGTAGATATTAAAGCGAAGGAAACCGAGCTAAAAACATCGTCGGCGCAAGAAGTAGCGCAATCCAAAAAACGAGCGACCGAGGAAACGACTAAAGCGCAGCAAGACGCTGCCGCGCAAGTACAAGACGCAGCTAAGAAAGCAGACGCGGCTAAACAGCAACTCGCAGTAGATATAGCCGACTCGCAGAAAAAAGCAGGAGAAAAAACCAAAGAAATACAAGACGAAACCGCCAAAAAAATACAAGACGCGAAAGAAAAAGAAAAAGACCTGAAGACCGCATCGGCGGCAGATGTGCAAGCAACGCGTGAAAACGCAGCAAAAGAAATCACTAAAATACGCGAAACGGAAGCGAACGAAGTAGCAAAAGCAAAACAAGACGCAGCGAAAGCGAAACAAGACGCGGCAGAGAGTGTAGCAAAATCAAAAGAAGCAGCCGCCGCCGAAATTGCTAAAACACAACAAGAGCAAGCAAATTTAGTAAAAAATGCAAGAGAAAAAGCAGCAGCCGAACGCCAGAAAATAGCGGAAAGTGTAGCCGCAGCGCGTGATACCGCAGCCGTCCGCATCACAAAAGCAAGAGAAGAAGAAGCAAATCAAGTGAAATTAGCGCGCGAAAAAGGTGCGAATACCCGTCATTTGTTAGAGTTGCGCGTATTAGCGATACAAGACTCGGTCGCTACGCAAATTGGCGAAACCAAGCAAAAGGTAGCCCGCGATATTGCGGCGACACGCGCAAAAGGCGCAGAGGAGGTCGTGAAAGCTAAACAAGACGCAGAAGACAAAAAACAAGCAATTGTGAAAGA
>JAYWGJ010000186.1:0-2496 GCA_043778315.1 Saprospiraceae bacterium
CCCATTCTACCGCGAGGGAGCGGGTGAGGGCGAGTACGCCTGCTTTTGCGGTGGCAGAAGGGACGACATACGCGCTGCCCGTCCATGCGTAGGTGGTCACGACGCTCAATATATTGCCTTTGATGCCTTCTTTTATCCAATATTTACCGACTGCCAAGGTCATATTGATAGTGCCTTGCAGCACAATACCTATGACGGACTCGAACGCGCGATGTGATAGGCGTTCGGTAGGACTGATGAAGTTACCCGCCGCGTTATTAATCAATACGTCGATGCGTCCGAAGGCTTTTATGCCTTCTGCGATAACGTTTTCGATGTGTGTGTAGTCGCGCACGTCGCAAGCGACGGCGAGTACTTCGCCACCCGTAGCTGCTTTTATCTCTGCGGCGGTCGCCTCCAATACGGGGAGCTTACGGCTACAGATAATGATATTTGCGCCGAGCGAAGAGAGGTAGGTCGCCATGCTTTTGCCGAGTCCTGTGCCGCCTCCTGTGACCAAAACGGTCTTTCCTTTAAAGCTACCTTCGGGTAGCATACTTGTTAGGTTCATCTTTATTGTTAATTATATTATTATGGATTTAGTGATTAATGGCTTACAATTGGCTTTTGACTAATACTGTTTTTCTACCAACTTCTTTCAGTTTATTTTTGACTGTTTTGTACAATATGGTTACTTCTTTTATGTTTTTAGCATCAATATTATTTCTTTCTACGCGTTGTGTGAGGCTGTACGCGCCATTTTCGTATTGGTAAGTGTCGGTATCGTAATTGCTATCATTAGCTATCCAATTAGTGGTTGCGGTGGCGGTTTGCGGGTCAAAAGTAGCGTTTTTCATACTATTTAATGCCTTATCCTTAACGAGTTTTTGCGTTTTTGGGTTGTATAAATAATGATGATAAAACGTATTTAGCGCGCCCGAAATGACAGTATCGCCCATCGCGACACGCATATCTAAATAGCCATCAAAGTTCATATCTAAGCGTTCCGCTTGTCCGCTATTAATGTCTAAATCAAGTATCTGAACGGTTTTGGTCGTACTTATATCTTTAATAATCAACTGTTTACGCGGTAGTCCTTTTTTTTGGAATTGTACAATACTATAATTATAATCGGGCTGCACGACCGCCGTAAAGGCTTCAATAGTATAAGGTAAGGCTTTCTTTTTTTTGCCTATTGGCAACCAATTGCCTGCATTAAATTCCCCTTTAAATTTGGCTTTAAAGTGCGTGGTATCGCTGCCTTCATACTCTCCCAAATTGAGTTCGCCTGCTTCGTAGCTACCTGCAACGCTTATCCAATCTGCTTTATCGGTATAGCGGTAATCGCCTGTAAGCATTACTTTATCAGGGTTTGTCGGGCTTTGACGGTGTGTGAGGCGCATCACGAAAGCGGCTTTATCGCCAATCGTACCTTTGTAATAATAAGTGACTGCGTCCAAATCGGAGGCAGGTGCGAACGTTTGCGCGGCAGCAAAAACGATTATTCCGCCGCTTATCGCTAACGCATAACACACATATATATATAGGTGTCGAAATGCGGTCGTTATACGATGCTTAATCATGCGTTAATTAAGGGCGTTTAGATGTGAATGGCTCGTTTGGCGGTCGCGTCTAACGCCGCTTCTTTCAAGGCTTCGGTGAACGTTGGGTGTCCGTGGCAGATACGCGCAATGTCTTCCGCCGACGCTCTAAATTCCATCGCTACTACTGCCTCCATAATCACGTCCGCTACGCGCGGACCGCACATGTGTACGCCGAGTACCTCGTCCGTTTCGGCATCAGCTATCACTTTCACCAAGCCGTCTGTGTCCATGCTTGCGCGGGCGCGCCCGAGTGCTTTGAACGGAAACTTACCTACTTTTATGGCGCGTCCTGCCGCTTTTAGCTCCGCTTCGGTTTTGCCGACGCTCGCCAATTCGGGCCAAGTATATACCACGCCTGGCACTAAATTATAGTCGATATGCGGTTTTTGTCCTGCGAGTAGTTCGGCTACAAACACGCCTTCTTCTTCTGCTTTGTGTGCCAACATCGCGCCTTGCACTACATCTCCGATAGCGTAAACGCCCGCCACATTTGTCTGCAAATGTGCATCTACGGCGATGCGTCCGCGCTCGTCGAGCGTCAAGCCTATATTTGCTACGCCCAATCCGTCCGTGTAGGCGTGTCTGCCTATCGCGACCAAGCAGTAATCCGCTTCTATCGTCAGCTCGCTGCCGTCTGCCATATTCTCCGCCACCAAAACGGCTGCGTTGCCGCTACTTGTCACCGCCTTTACCTTGTGTTTGAAGTGGAAATCGAAGCCTACGCGCTTCAATGTTTTCTGTAATTCTTTGGTAATATCCGCGTCCATTGTCGGCAGCATCGAGTCTGCAAACTCCACTACTTCAATCTTTGTCCCGAGCCGTGCGTACACCGAGCCAAGCTCCAAACCAATCACGCCTGCACCTATAATCGTCATGCGTTTAGGTACTTCGGGGAGGTTGAGGGCTTCGGTAG
>JAYWGJ010000187.1:0-6775 GCA_043778315.1 Saprospiraceae bacterium
CGCTTGTTTTTGGGCGCGTCATAGGCAAAGGCTTGGGTTATCAATAATAAAATTGAACTTATTAGGAATAAGGTTTGTTGGGTGAGTTTTGATTTCATAAGTTTTGAATTAAATAAAAAATGAAAAAATGTGACGGGTAAGTTTTGATTTTAAAAATGAAAAAATAAATATTTGTTATACTACAAATAGTAAAAAATAATATTAGTAATTGTTTAATTTAAAATAATTATATTAAAATAAAAATTAATATTAAGAAAGTATAATATTAAAATAATTTAAAATATCAATAATAGTTAAAAAAAACAATTTGAACGAAAATTTTACAATTCAGGTCGAAAACAGTTTTATATTTAAGCAAAAAGCCTTAGAATGGGCAAGCGGTTTTGACGTATTCTGCTTTTTATGTAATAACTCGGATAAGCAAAACGGCTTTAAAACCCTACTTGCGGTCGATGCTTTGCGCAGCTATCCTAATTCAGACCTCACTAAGACAAAGTTAGTCAAAAATAACATATTAAACAATGCTTATTTGTTTGGTCATTTTGGCTATGATTACAAAAACGAAATAGAAAACTTGGTTTCCGAAAACCCGGACGGCGTTAATTTTGCCGATGTGCATTTGTTTGAGCCTCGTTATTTATTAGCCTTTGAAGGCGAATTTGTGACAGTTATTTTAAATCACTCCGACGTTTCGGCTGCTGATTTATTGGCGCAAATAGCGCAACAAAATACGCCTGCCGCTTACGCGCCGACCACTCAAAACCGCATCTCGCTCACGCCGCGCATCGCTCGCGAAGACTACCTGCGCACCGTCCGCGACCTGCAAGCGCACATCGTAGCGGGCGACGTGTATGAAGTGAATTTTTGCCAAGAGTTTTTTGCCGAAAACGCAGTGATAAACCCGCTTGCGGTCTTTTTGCGCTTGCTGCAAAAAACAAATTCGCCGTTCAGTACTTTTTATCGTTGCCACGATAAATACTTGATGTGTAGCAGCCCTGAGCGGTTTTTGCGCAAAAACGGCGCGACCCTTACCTCCGAACCCATAAAAGGCACGGCGCGGCGCGGCAGCACACCCGAAGCCGACGCAGTGATACGCGACACCTTATATAATAGCGAAAAAGACCGCGCCGAAAACGTGATGATTGTCGACCTCGTCCGCAACGACCTCGCCCGCACCTGCGTAGCGGGTAGCGTAGAAGTAAAGGAGCTTTTCGGCATTTACAGCTTCGCACAAGTGCATCAGATGATTTCGACGATACGCGGTACGCTCCGTCCCGACCGCTCGGCACTCGACGCGCTACACGCCGCCTTCCCTGCGGGCAGCATGACGGGCGCGCCAAAAATAATGGCAATGCAACTCATAGAACGCTACGAACGAACGCGGCGCGGCGTATATTCGGGTTCGGTAGGGTACTTCACGCCCGACGACGATTTTGATTTCAACGTCGTTATCCGCAGCTTTTTGTACAACGCGGCTACGCAATATTTATCGGCGCAAGTAGGCGGCGCAATAGTTTATGACAGCGTCGCGGAAGCCGAATACGACGAATGTATGCTCAAACTGCAAGGCTTGATAGCGACGCTCGAGCCGTAAAAAAACTATAAACCAAATTTTATTTGGCTATTTTCAATGTTGTCAATTCATAGATTTGCCTTTATTGTATCTCAAATACAAAAAAATATTTATTTGTTTTATTCAAAAATAAAAATACAATATATTCATAATCAGTTAGTTATAATATATTAAAAATAAAAAATAAAAAATATATAAAAAAAAATATCTTTAAATGTGACTACTTATAAAAAATGTATATAAATTTGTGTTTTAACAATTAATTAATATAATTATTTGTTAATTCATTACCCATTTATTACCAAAGTTTTAACCAATATTATTTTAACCTTTTTTCAAAACCAAATTTTCAGACAGGTATGAAGAAATTTACACTCATTCTCTCTATGTTGCTGTTGCTGACGGGCTATGCTCTCGCGCAGCGGACTATTACGGGAGTCGTAACCGATGCCAAAGGTGCTGCATTAGCCACCGCAACGGTTCTCGAAAAAGGTACTACGAACGGCGCAATTACCGACATGGACGGTAAGTACAGCATCACTGTACCCGAAGGTAGCACCTTAGTATTTAGTATGACGGGCTTCGATGCGCAAGAGATTGCGGTCGGCGCGTCCAAATCTATCAGCGTATCGCTCGCCGAAGGCACGGTGCTGAAGGACGTGGTGGTGACGGCACTGGGGATTTCGCGGGAAGCGAAGTCGCTGGGGTATGGCGTAACACAAGTTAAAGGCTCCGATGTAGCGGGTTCAGGCGAGGTAAATGCAGTACAAGGATTAGCTGCCAAGGCATCTGGTATCCAGGTTATTGGGTCGGGTGGAACGCCTGGCGCGTCGTCTAAAATCTTGATTCGCGGTAACTCGACTTTTACGGGTAACAATCAACCATTGTTTGTGGTAGATGGTGTGCCTTACGACAATCAAACATCGAGTACATCTGCGGGTGACAATCCTTTTAATCCAAATCTTCAAGGCGTTAATAACTCTAACCGTGCGTTAGATATTAACCCCGACGATATTGAGACTATAAGCGTATTGAAAGGTCCATCTGCATCTGCATTGTATGGTACAAGAGCATCGAGCGGTGTAGTGTTGATAACTACTAAACGTGGTGCAAAAAAGAAAAATGGCGCAATAGCAGTCGACTTTTCATCCAGTATATCAGTAGATGAGGTTAATAAACTACCCGCAATGCAAAGAGAGTACGCACAAGGTACTGGCGGCGGTGCTATAAACGCAGACACTACAGCTAAGGCTGCGGGCAATTTTTCAACATTTGATAATAATACATTAACGGGTGGAACGCCACAAAGCTGGGGTCCACGCATAGGTAGTAACGGCGATGCGCGATATGCCAACGCTTATAATAATTATGATATTTACTTCAAAAGAGGTATTACCTATAATAACAATATAGCGATTAGTATGGGCAACGATAACACTAATATTCGTTTTTCGTATGGTAATACTTCTCAATCAGGTATTGTTCCCAACACTAATCTTGCGCGGAATACATTTCGTGTGAACGCAGACTCTAAAATTGATAAGTTAAGTATTAGAACATCAGCAGCATTCACTAGTACCGCAGGAACAAAAGCTCAAAACGGTAGTAACTTATCTGGTGTAATGCTAACATTAGCGCGTATGCCTGCTAGCTTTAATATGTTGGGTGGTAATGGTGAAAATGGGTATGATACACAAAGCGGTGACGGCTATCGTTACCAAGGCAATTACGACAATCCATTGTGGTCGGTTTATAATAACCCGTTCAAAGACGAAGTTAATCGTCTGAACGGTAATATTCAATTGGGTTATGAGGTAAATAAATGGTTTAATGTATCTTATCGCTTAGGCGCAGATAGTTATTCTGATACCCGCAAACAAATATTTGCAATTGGCTCAAACACCATACCTACTTCGGGTGAAATTCAGGAGAATGCACTTAATCACTTAGAGGTAAACTCTGATTTACTATTGAACTTTAAAAAGGATATTACTAAAGACTTTACTGCAGGGCTTACTTTGGGCAATAACCTTAACCACAGGTTTGATAAAGACCTATTTACGCGCGGTCGTACTTTAACTATACCTAATTTCTATAATATGTCGAACGCCACGGAGCGTTATGTTAGCGAAAGTCAGGCAACTAAACGATTAGCAGGTTTCTTTTTTGATGCCAATTTTGCATTCAAAAATATGTTGTACCTCAATGTTACTGGTCGTCAGGACTACTCTTCTACCTTTGGAGCTAAACGCAGAGAAAGCGGGTTTTTCTATCCAGGAGCCAACTTGTCGTTTGTCTTTACCGAGTTAATACCTAAAAATAACATTCTTTCTTTTGGTAAACTACGCGCATCTTACGCGCAAACAGGTATAGAGCCTTCGCCATACACTACGCGTAATTACTATACCTCACGGGGCTTTACTGATGGCTTTACCGACGGACTAAGCTTTCCTTATGGTGGGCAAAATGGCTTTGGTTTAAGTACAACCTTAGGCAATCAAAACCTAGAGCCTGAGTTGGTCACTGCTTACGAGGCAGGTATTAACCTCAGATTTTTGGGTAATAGAATTAATTTAGATGTCAATTATTACAATCAAACCAGCTCTAACCTATTGGTAGCTCGCCCAATTCCTGTAACAACTGGTTTTGATGCACAACGCGCTAATATTGGTAAAATGAGAAACCAAGGTATCGAGATAGAGTTAAGTGCAGACATCATCAAGGCTAAAGAACAAGGAAAATTCAACTGGAATCTTTCAGGTAACTTTACGCGCAACCGCAACGAGGTACTTGCACTTGCGCCTGGCGTAGATGAGATTGACTTAGAGGCTGCCTTCGAGTCTATTGGTTCATTTGCTATTGTGGGACAACCTTATGGCGTATTATACGCCACAAAATGGTTGCGCAACCCTAACGGTGATTTAATTATTAACCCAGCAACGGGTTTACCAAAGGTTGATCCTACACGCGGAAAGGTAGGCAATCCTTATCCTGATTTCACAGCAGGCATACGCAACACTTTATCATGGAAAGGCGTAACCGTCGGTGCATTATTAGATATTCGTAAAGGTGGAGACATTTGGGGCGGTACAGTTGCCCGTATTAATCGTTTTGGCACGAGTGCTGCTAGTGGCGACCGTAACCGAACTTATATTGTAGAGGGCGTAGTAGCTACTACGTTACCTACAGGAGAAGTAACTTACGCGGCTAATAAAAAACCTATTAGTGCCAATTCTTACTTCTCTAACTATTTAGGTGATGGTTCTGCTTCTGCTACCGAAAATGCTATTTTTGATGGCTCATGGATACGGTTGCGCGAGGTGTCACTTACTTATGATGTACCTGCTAAACTAATCGGACCTGCTTTTCGCAACCTTAGTGTTTTTGCAACAGGTAGAAACCTTTGGTTAAGCACTAAATATCCAGGTGTTGATCCTGAAACAAGTTTGACAGGTGCAAGTTCTAACGTAGGTGGTTTTGACTATTTTAATATGCCAAGTACCAAATCCTATGTATTGGGTCTGCGTGTTGGGTTCTAATTTTTATAGTCTTATCTATTAATAATTTAACAAAAATATCATTTTATAATATGAAAAAAATATCATTTATTTTACTCTTCGGAGTAGCACTGGTTACGCAGGGCTGCAAGTCATTCTTAGATGGCAACGAAATTTCTCCCAATAGCCCCGTATCTGCTACCCCTGCACTATTACTTTCTACGGTCGAGGTCTCCACTTTTGCTAATTTCAGTGGACAATTGTCGCGTAGTAGCTCTATTTTAATGCAACAATCGCAAGGGGTACTTAATCAAGCAGAAGACGTAGCAATTTATACTATTTTAGAAGGTGATAACACCAACGAATGGTCTTCTATTTATACAGGCGCCTTAAATAACTCCAAAGCATTAATGGACTTAGCAGGAGATAAAAGCCCTAACTATCGCGGTATTGCAAAAATCTTGTATGCCTTAAATCTCGGATTAGCTACAGATATATGGGGCGATGTGCCTAATAGTGACGCATTAAAAGGATTGACAGGTCAAATAGACGCGAAATATGACAGTCAAGAAGCAATTTATGCCGCTATACAAGCCATGCTTTCTGATGCAATTGTAGATTTGGGTAAAACAAGCAATTTGATTGAGCCTGGTGACGATGATTATATTTTCAAAGGCGACACAGACAAATGGATAGCAACAGCGAATGCACTTAAAGCGCGCTATGCCAACCATTTATCTAAAAAAAGTAATTATAGTCCCACTACCGTATTAGCGAATGCAAATGCGGCATTAGCTACAATGACAGCAAACGGAGCAGCAGATGCAAAGTGCGTTTTTACGGCTGCTGGAAACGAGTTAAATCAATGGTATGCTTATAACGACCAAAGAGGTGATTACATCAAAATGGGTAAATTTTTTATTGATTTGATGGCGAACACCAACGACCCACGTTTAGCAAAGTATGCCACAAAAGATGCAGCAGGAGGATACTCAGGTTCGCCCTTAGCCAATGACCCGACATCAAAAGATAGATCTGCAATGGGTACTTATTTTGGCACTGATGCGGCTCCTATCCCTTTGGTTACCTATGTAGAATTGAAGTTTATTCAGGCAGAGGCAATGTTTAGAATGGGTAATAAAATTGATGCCGCAACAGCATTTAATACTGCTGTCATAGATAATATTACGCAGGTAACGGGTGCTGCACCAACGGCTGCTTACATAGCCGCTAGTGCGTCAGAAACAGATGCTACTATCACATTAGAAAAAATAATGACTCAGAAGTATATTGCGATGTTCACGCAGCCAGAAGTGTGGACAGATTGGAGACGAACTGGGTTTCCAACCTTGGCAGCTGATACTCGCGGTGCTGTCATCGATATTCCGCGTCGTTTCCCCACACCGCTTACGGAGCGTTTATACAATCCAAAAGCAACCGTAATAAGTAATATTTTGACTAAAATGTGGTGGGATAACTAATTTCCACCTCAACAACACCCATAAAAAAAGCCGCTCCCCTTCATAGGGTGAGCGGCTTTTTTATTTCAATCCCCAAAACTACAATATCGTCACCTCCAAAAAAGCGTGTTCCGTAGGGTAGTCGGTAGTGGTGTGCAATCCGCGACTTTCGCGGCGCATACTCGCCGATTTAGTCACTAAGTAGCCTATCGTTATCATATTGCGTAGCTCGCAAAGTTGCGGCG
>JAYWGJ010000188.1:0-6771 GCA_043778315.1 Saprospiraceae bacterium
TTTGAAATTATAAAAACAAAAATGACCGCTTTAACTTGCGTCAAAACGGTCACTTTTGTAGAGGTTGATATCGGATTCGAACCAATGTAGAAGCTTTTGCAGAGCTTTGCCTAGCCACTCGGCCAATCAACCAATATATGCTTTATACTCCCGTACAATACTACTGCAAAGGTAAGACTATTTTATTAATATACAATAGTTTTTGAAAAAATATTTTCCAAAGGCTAAATTTTTTATTGAATTGTGATTACGGTATTCGCTATTTTTATGGTTTCGGCGGTTTCTATATTTTGCGCCTCGAGTCCGTCTAAGCGAATAATTGTGCCGCTTTTGCCATATAACTCCAAAAACGCCGACCATTTAGCGATTTGATTGCTCGAAAGAGCTTCGGCAGCGTCTATTTGATACTTATTTTTGTCTGCCATTGTGATGCTGATTGTCCCTTTTTGCACCGCGAGGCGTTCAGCAGCAAAATAAAAATCGAAGGTTTCGTTTTGTAAAGTATTGATTTCCGCGACGCTGATATTCGTGTTGCCGCCCATTTCGATAGTTCGGTTGCCCCAAACCAATTTGATTACTTTTTGCTGCATTGCGGCTTGCTCGAGTTCGTTTATCGCAAAAGTAAACTGCATATAATAGCGCAGCGCGATAGCTTCGCCCAAATAAACGGCGGGTTTCCACACGGGCATCATAGGCAATACGCGGCGCATTTCCTTCGCTAAACTCTCGCTTTCGCCGTTCACTACTTCTACTTCGCGCACCGAACCGTCCGCTTCTATATTGTATTCCACCCGAAATTCACCGACCCAGCCGCTCGCATTTCCGTCTTTTGGGTATCGAATATGCTCAAAAACGTAGCGCGATGACTCCCATTGTGAGCAATTGCACGCCGCCGCCACACACGGGTCGGCGCAGCCGCTATACACGGGTGCTTTCAGCTCGTCGTTGCTCAGTAAGTCCGCGTGCGCATCTTCGGAGTACGTCAATCTACTATTTTTTAAAAACGTTTTCATCGCTGCGGGCTGCTCAAAACCTTGTACGACAGCGTTTTGGGCAGCGTTCTGTATAGGGTTCTGAGCGGTTGCGATTTCTAACTTGAAAATACAAAAAAGAAGGAGGTATTTATACATGATTTTTTTGGGTGAGTGAAAATGGATTTTGTAAAGTGAATAAAAAAAATATTACTTTTTTACCAATAAAGAAACGCCGTCTCTTATCGGCAATATGGTAGCCGTTACGCGCTCGTCTTTCGCCATTGCAGTATTAAATTCGTGCAAAATCGCGGTCGTTTTATCTTTTTTGCTTTGCGCAACTTTGCCGTACCAAAGCACATTATCCACCAAAATAACGCCGCCAGAGCGTACTTTTGGCAATATTAGCTCCAAATAAATAGGATATTCGGCTTTATCGGCATCTATAAACACTAAGTCGAAGGTTTCTGTAAGGTTGGAGATTAGCACTTTTGCGTCGCCTATATGTAGGTGCAATTGTGCGGCGTATTCGCTTTGCGCAAAATATTTTTGTATGATAGGCGCTTGTTCTTCGTTCACTTCTATGGTGTGCAACACGCCGTCGGGCGACAATCCTTTTGCCATGCAGAGCGCGGAGTAACCCGTAAAAGTACCGATTTCGAGTATCGCTTTCGGGCGAATCATCGCGCTTATCAACGACAACATCACGCCTTGATACGCCCCCGAAACCATGTTAGATTGCAGTCGTGTGAGGTGTGTTTCGCGCTCGAGCGCGTCCAAAAGTGGCTCGGCAGGAGTTGTCATTGCCTCGCAATAAGCGAGTATTTCGGGTGTGAATTGTGATAGCATTTAGGTTGCAATGTAGAATAATTACCTTATTTATAATCTTATTTAGACTATCTAATATTAGGCAAAGATAAGTATTTTTTTATTCTTTTTCAGCTTAGGAATGAAGAGAAAATAAGGGACTGAATATTGTCACGCAGGATTTTGAGTCAAAACAAGGCAGATTTGAGGCGCGATGCTGTGCATCGTAACGATAAATCTAACGTAGTTTTGGCTCAAAAGACAAGTGAAAATACAGTACCTTATTTTGGACGCTTTCTTTATCGCCAATCAAAAAACGGCTGCTCTGCATCGTGCAAAACAGCCGTTTTTATTCTTTACTTTTCTACTTTCGCAATATCATTACCGTACCTTTATATAATTGTGTAGTAGGTACATTGTATCTTTTTATTTGGTCTTCGGTCGTTATTACATAATAATAAGTGGCATCGGGTAGTAATTTGCCTGTGAATTTATCGCGTCCGTCCCAATCGGATTTGTAGTCGCAAGACTCGTACACCAGTTGTCCCCAACGGTTGTACACCTCCAAACAGTGTCGTACCTCGAGCAAACAAGGCAGCAGCCAAGTGTCATTTTTGCCGTCGCCGTTCGGCGTAAATACTTCGTTTAATTGAAAACAGCCCTCGAGCGCGCCGTAAGGCACTGCTACAACCGCCGTTCCTGTACACAAAAATTTATCCGTCACCGTCACGCTGTAAGTGCCGAGCGTGAGGCAGGTTTGTATCGGGTCGGTCGGAGTAGGAGAGGGTGACCAATTATAAGTATAAGGTGCTGTTCCGCCTACCACCAAAACCTCCGCTTTGCCGTACTCGAGCGACCCGCAAGTCATCGCCGTCACGCCTGCCATCGGCATAATATTACTTTTTGTAATCGTAATATTCGCAACTGTATCGCAAGCGAAGGCAGTCGTAGCGCGAAGCGTATCGATGTAACTCCCTGCTTCCGCGTAGGTTTTTCCATTAAAACTAAACACCGTATTATTACAAATATTTTTATTTACTGTGGCAATATTTAGCGGCGTGACCGCAATATTAATCGTAATAGAAGTGTCGCAAACGGTTGTATCCGCCGAATTAACGTACTGCGTAAACGCGCCTGCGGTCGTGTAATTCACGCCATTAAACGTGTATTTTCCATTCACACAAATCGCTTTATTGATAACCCGCGTTTTGTAGGGCACAATATTTAATATCGTTGTGATGCTACTATCGCAAATTAAAGGATTAATTGATGGTATTATATCCGTATAAGTATTGGCAGTAGTATAAGTATTTCCGTTGAAACTATAAGATTGTCCTGCGCAAATAGTAGCTGTTTGCGTCCGTTTCGGCGGAGCTATGATAGTAATATTTACGGTGACTAAGGTGTCGCAGACCAACGGACTACTCGCGTTTACCAAGGTAGTCGTGCTGCCTGCTTGCGTATAATTGACACCGTTAAATGTATAGGTTTTACCTGCGCAAATCGCTTTATTTATCGTGCGTGTTCGGTACGGAACGACCGTCAATATCGTTGTGACTAAGGTATCGCAAGCGAGCGGGTCGGGCGTAACGACTATATCATTATAAGTATTTGCAGTTGTGTATGTCCGTCCGTTAAAGGTATAAGATTGTCCCGCGCAAATAGTAGCGGATTGCGTGCGTGTTTTGTACGGCACAATAGTAAGATTTGTATTTATAATACTATCGCAACCGTTTATTCTTTGTTTTAGCGTATCGCTGAAATTTCCTGTTGCGCTATATACTCTCGTACCTACTGTCACAGATTGACCCGAACAGAGTGTAAAATTTTGTGTTTTGCTTACCGCTAAATTAGGTATAGTTATCGCTACCTGAAACGTTTTCGGTGCATTACAAGGCGCGCCGTCATCGACGGTAACGGTGTAAGTTCCTACGGGTAACGTGACCGTTTGAGTCGTCAAATTATTATAAGACCACTTGTAAGTGAACGGCTGAGTGCCGCCATTTACATTTACCGTTGCGCTGCCCGTCGTGCTTCTGCAACTCGCGGGCGGCGTAACGACTACTGCCGCGCTAAACGGTGCTACGCCCGCACAATTCAGAAAATTCACTGTCACAGTATCGCTTGCCGTACAGCCGCCTGCGCCATTGCTCACTGTCCATACATAGGTATAAGTTCCGGGCGAGGTTGTCACCGAAGCGGTCGCGTTCGGGCTGTTCGCGTTAGAAAAAGTAGTCACGCCGCTCGTCGGAGATATTGCCGTCCAAGTACCCGTCGCGCCCGTTGCTGCGGCTGTCGCCGCCAACGAAACACTACTGCCTTGATTGACAATATCGTTACCTGCATTAGCAATAACAGGCGGCAACGTAGGCGCAGCAACCGCTACCGACGCGCTATAACTGCACGCACCCAAGGTCACGAAAACGGTATAAGTTTCGGCGGTATTTACATTATTAGCAGTTGTAGTGAATTGATTACCAACAACTTGCCCATTTTGTTTGCGCCAAATATACGTTGCGCCGCCGTAGTTAGGCGCGGTCAATTGTATCTTACCGTTGCAATAGCGCACCGCTTGCGGCTGAAAAGACAACTGCCCTACCGACACTTGAAAATCGGAACTAATGCCGCAAGTATCGCTACCGCGAACAGTATAATTGCCAACCGCCAAGCCGTTAAATACAGCCGACGGCATAGCCGAAATGATAGGTGCAACGGCTGTTCCGAGTAGTTCGAACTTGAACGGGCGCGTTCCGCCACTCAAACTCGCGCTGAGGCTGCCCGTTGTTGCGCCGTTGCAAACCGCGCCAAAAGTAGCCGTCAATTCAGGACGAATGTACAAAGGCATTGTCACAGTTGCGGTGTCTATCGGACAACTTAACGCGCCGTTGCTATCAAAAACACGCAAGTAAGTTTTGTAAGTCGCAGCCGCAGTAAGGTTATTAATAAACGTATTTTTGGGCGTATAAATGGTATCTAAACGCACATTAGCAGTGTTCAATAATTCGTACAAATCGTTGCGCAAAGTGCATACATTAAAACCGCTAACGGTCAATGCGTTCCATTCGGCAGCCGTTCTACCGCCGTCCATTCGTATTTTTCCAATGGTCGGACAAACTGTCGTTGGCGTAGCAATAAGATTGATAGGAACGGGCGGAAGTACGATAGCTTGCGTAGTACAGGCTGTCACAAGATTGTAAGTTCCTGGTATTAAATTAGTGATAATAAAATTGCCTGCATCATCTTTAAATGTATTTTTGTTGGTGTTCAAGCCCGTCACTTTTAAGCTGTCTGAGAACACTAAATCCCAACCTGCTTTACACGCCGCACCAACCTGCGAAAACGAAGGTCGCAAACAGGGTTTGCGTATGCTTCGCGTGATGCCTGCTACTTCGGTTAAGCTGCCGCAAGACGGGTTTGAAGCGGTAACGGTGTAGTTATCGGGTTGTAAATTAGGAAATAAACCGCTTGTATTGGTCGCCAAAGTCGCACCCACACTATTTTTTAATATGTAGGTAACTGGCTGATTATTAACGTCTATGCCCGTAGGTGCGACCGTTGCAATAATAGAATTACAAGTAACGGCGAGGTTCAAATTCACTAAGCCTTCCGTCGCCACAGGAAATTGGTCGATGAAATCGCCGTTGGCATTATACGCTTTTATGATATAAGAAGTATTGGGCGTTAAGCCGCCAAAACTACCCGTTAAATTTTGTTTGATTAGTGCATTGGTAGTACTAAATAGCTTAAATAAACCGCCCGTTCGAGGGCAAAAAGTCAAATTCATACTGTCACAAAAATACTTAGGTGTACCAACAATTTTTAGTTTGAGTTCATACTCAAAAGAAATCGTCGTCGGTATCATGCGCGGATTAGTAGCGGTGATAATATATTTACCGATTGGAATATTGATAAATCGACCGACCGTATCGGGTCCGGCAACGGTCATGCCCTGCAAGTTTTTGAGCGTATAAGTTGTACCGTAAGTACTCGGATTATTTTTTACCACAAAAATAGTTCCGCTACAATCATTAATCGCACAACCCTCGTTTTTCATGGTTTGGTAGATGATTTCGTCGCCACAATTATTCCGAATTTTGAAGGTTTGCACACCGCCTACATTCGGGAATTTCGCATCTGCGATGCCGTTCGTGATGGTTGCAGTTTTGACGATTTGCGGTGTACAACTCGTGCAAGTAACGGTGACGGGTGCGAAAGAACGTGACCCAAAAACGCCTGGTGTCGCGCTGCTCGTAGCGTTTTGCGAAGCACTAATCGTCGTTCCCCAAGGGCATAAACTACCCGCAGCAACGGTGAGCCGCTCTATAAAATACGTCCCTGATTTGCCGCAAGCGTCGCGTATCTCAAAACTGTACGCGTTGATATTGGGCAAACCTGTAAAACTGAGACCTGTACTCGATATTTGCGAAAAGCCTTCTTTGTATCTATATGGAGGCGTTCCGCCTTGCACGGTCAGCGTCGCTGTTCCGCTCGCAAAACTCACGCAGGTCAGCCCGACGGTAATCGGCGCGGCGTTGCTAAAATTGCAATTTAAGGTCTGACGGATACTACGCCCGCAAGCGTCGCGCACCTCGAGCGTATCGGAGCAGTCGGTTAAGCCCGAAAACGTACCCGTCGAATTAGTGAGCGTTTGTCCGTTTGGTTTGCGACAAAAATATACGAGCGGCGGCTCGCCGCCATCAACATTAGTGAGCGCGATAGTCCCCGTTCCCTGACACGTCCACGAGGCAGTAAGCGGCGTTTGCGCAACGGTTTTGGTGCAAGTAAAAAAATTATTACAAGCGTCGGTTATCCGAAACGTATAGTTAGCGTTGGTCAAACAGTTAAAAACCTTCGTTCTATCTGTCACATTCGAGGTAGAAAAATCCACGGTCGTAAAATTATTGCGGCTGTATTCGTACTTAAATGGCGGCGAGCCGTTAACTATCGTTAGCGTAACCGTATTGCTTGTCGGAGTTGTTAATATGCAATTCAT
>JAYWGJ010000189.1:0-2490 GCA_043778315.1 Saprospiraceae bacterium
CGCGGAAAAGTGGTGGTACTCGATTTTTGGGCTTCGTGGTGCGGTCCGTGTCGCAAGTTCGGCAGCCCCGAACTCGTTAAATTATACAATAAATACAAAGGGCAGCCGTTCGATATATACAGCGTCTCGCTCGACCGTCCCGACGGCAAAGCGGCGTGGCTCACCGCCATAGAACAAGACGGTTTGGTATGGAAAAACCACGTCTCCGACCTCAAATTTTGGCAATCCGCCGCCGCACAAATCTACTCGGTGCAGAGCATTCCGTACTTTATGGTATTGGATAAAAAAGGCGTGGTGCGTGTGATAAGTCAAGGGCAAAGCGATATTTCGGGCGTGGTAGAGGCTTGTTTGAAAGAGTAGAAAAATAATCTTATGAAAAAAATTACCGCTATCTTTTCTACCATCATTTTCACCTTTTTTTCTTGTAAAACAACGAGTAATGATGCAAAGCAATGTATCTATGTCAAGTTGCTTTGCATCAATAAAGGTGATTATATGACAATAGATATAGATAATGGTAAGCGTCGGTCGGGTTATTTTGCACCTCGAACTTATCAATTATCGATAGACGATTACCGATGGTATTTGGTTGATAAATACTGCGCTAATGACAGTATTATTAAGATTAACGTGGGCATAAATGCACAATACTCGCTGGGTAAATATGTGCATGGAGATACTTCGTTCGCATTGAACGCAAAACAATTCAAAGGTTGTATAGTAGGTTTTGCCTATCAAAATTTTATAGTTCGTAACGATGGATATGCAGATAGCTTGGCGTTTAGAATGGAAATGTAAGTGCTAATTGCGTCGTCTTTTGCGGTGCGGTATTTTTTAAATTCAATCAAAAAAATAAAAATACGCTCCAAAAAAATAAAAAAATACTAAACAATTTATACCTTTGTATCGTTATTTAGACTTATTAAAGATAACGATAAAACTAATGAAAAAAACAGTATTATATACGCTTTTTGGCGGCGGCTTATTATTGGTTTTATTGGGCTTCAAGCCTAATAAAACAAGCAACGCCGTGATTGCCGAAAATTATTATCACGGAAAGTTGGAAGCGTTTAATTTAAGTATTAACGACCTTGTAGCCGACGTGAACGCCTTAGATACGAGCGCGGCACGCATCAACACACTCAAAAAAACATTCGCCGAAACGCGATTGGCATATAAACGTGTCGAGTTTTTGATGGCGTACTTAGAAGACGAAGAGGTAGAAGGGCGCATCAACGGCGGACCGTTGCCGAGTTCGGATTACGATAGCATGACTAAAAAAGTAATCGTTACCAAGCCGCGTGGTTTGCAAACGATTGAAGAGGCGATATACGCGGAGCAGCCGTATAGCGAAAAGGCGAAATTAAAGGATTTGGTGCAAAAATTGCAAGTCGATGCCCGCGAAATAACGGAGCGACAAGAGCAGTATAAGCTCGACGACCGTTTGCTATTAGAAGCGGCGCGGTTGGAAGTCGTGCGCGCTGCGACGCTCGGTGTCACCGGTTTTGATACGCCTGCAAGCGGCAACGCGCTCAATGAAACTGCCGCAGGGTTGGAGAGCAGTTGGGCGGCAATTATCGGTTTTGTGACACAATATGAAGCAGAAATTAGCAATAAAACCACTAAAAAAGTACAAATAACTACGCTATTGCTTGACGCGCATCATTATTTAGAACAAAATAAGGATTTTAATACCTTTGACCGCGTATTTTTTATTAAAAACTATGCAAATCCTATTTTTAGTGAATTATTAGACCTACAAATTGCTTTAAACATACCCGACGCGCCTTCCGACTATGCAAAACGCGCTTCTGTAAACCTCAAAAGTAGAAATATTTTTGCTGTTGATTTTTTAGATAAATCTTTTTTTACTAAACTACAACCGAACGAAACGACGAACGAAGTAGTTGCGTTGGGTCGCGCCTTGTTTTTTGACCCGATACTTTCGGGTAATAATAAACGGTCTTGCGCGTCGTGTCACAACCCCGAAACCGCATTTACCGACGGCAATCGCAAAAGCATCGCTTTTGATTTGGCAACGACCGTTCCGCGCAACGCGCCGACGATTATCAATACCGTTTTTGCACAGCGTTGGTTCGCCGACCTGCGTTCCGACGACATGAGCAATCAGATAAAACAAGTCGTAGAAAACCACAAAGAATTTAATTCGGGTTATGCGAATATCGTCAAAAAAATAAAAGGAAGTGCCACTTACCGCAATTGGTTTAAGCGCGCTTTGCGCGAAAATGTGACCGAAGCGAGTGTCAATAAAGCGATTATTGCTTACGAACAATCTTTAATTGCGCTCAGTTCGCCTTTCGACAAATATATGCGCGGTGAAACTGCCGATATTGACCCTGCCGTGATACGCGGATTTAATTTGTTTTCGGGTGCGGGCAAATGCGCAACCTGTCATTTTGCGCCGACGTTTAGCGGTTTGGTGCCGCCGCATTTTCACGATAGCGAAACCGAAGTACTCGGCGTGCCGCT
>JAYWGJ010000190.1:0-2484 GCA_043778315.1 Saprospiraceae bacterium
CGGGTGTTTGTAAGTATCAAAATAGGCGTTCACCAACCACTCGCGGCGCGGGCGCACCTGCACACCCATATACAAACCGTCCTCGTTTTGTACGCCCTGCGTTTCGCCGAAAGCACGAGCGTTCATGTTCCAATAATCTTTGGCGTAGTGTCGCTGCACAAAGCTAAGACTGATTTTCCTGTCCACACTCACCATCAAACCGTTGATAGTAGCCAAGCCGACAGGCGTACCCGTTTCTAAGCCCGAACTGAGGGCTGTTTCGCCATAAAAATTAAAATTTTGATAGATATAACTGTAATCTACACTGCCGTTCAATAAGTTTTTACCTCTAAAATCGAATTGATTGTACGGTTTAACCGCAAAATTAATCGGTTTATCTAAGTTTTGCGATACCACATTTACGCCAACGTGCAAACCATTATTGCGATAAGTGACGTTGCCGCCGCCCGTCGCTATCGTTACGCTACCTCGGTCATCTAGTTCGGCTTGTGTGCGGTGCAAACCCGTAGTAGCAAGGGCTGACGCACCTTCATCGTTCAAAACGGTAAGCGTAGTATCGGGCGTAATCAAGTTGCCGTCGCGTTTTCGGTACGAGCCAAAAACGGTAAGCGTCATATTTTTATTCAGGCCTAAGGTGGCTGCTGCGCCGCGCAAATACACCGCTTCGTTCGCCGACGAAAACTCTTTTATGGGGCGAAACGCCCGTTTCATGTTCATCACATCTGCGCCTTTGCCGTAGCTCAGCCCCGTCCAATACGTCAAGCCCTGCCCAAGGCGTACTTCGTAGTCGCCGATGCAAAGCATTTTCAATGTTTTATTGATATTTTTAAATGCCAAATGCGCCGAATAAAAATCAAATCCTTGTTTTTGTGAACCCGTAAAAAACTCCTCGCCCGCATCTTTTTCCGCCGTAAAGCCGTAGCTTACTTTGGTTTCGTAGGTGTGTTTGAAGCGGATAAAATGACGGTACGGGTCGCCTAAATAGCGTTGCGATTTGGGGTCGGCGGGCGTTTCGTAGCCCTTAGAGCGTTCCATGATTTTGGTGGTACGCAAAAAAAGTTCGTTTTTTCCCGAAGTCACTAATTGCTTCAGCGACACCTGATAATCGTCAATCGCGCCGTTCACGACCACAAACGGTATGACCCGGCGGATAGTTTCTAAGTCCCACATCGGCACGGCTTGCAGCTCTTGCATCGCCAAAAACTGCCCGAACTTAGCGCGGTATGCCACCAACGCTGCCGCCTGCAACGGCGTAATCAGCAGTTGCTCCTGTAATATAATCAGGTCTTGCGCGGTGCAAGTATTGAGGTTGGTTTTCTTTTGCAGCAGTGCCTCCAAATCCTCGAAAGCGGTGTTGTTCGCTACTTCGCCACCCTCCGAGCCGCTCTGCTCCATAGCGCGCTCTATCTGGTCGGCATCGTTTTGCGTCGGCGCGTCACCGTTATCGTTTTGTGCAATCAGCACATTAGCCATTAGCGCGTAGCAAGCTAAAAAAAGTATTAGTTTTCGCATGATTTTAATTGTTGTTTGACTTCGTCAAGCGTGACATCGGGGAAATTATTGCCCCACGAGTGATACATAAAATTGACAATATTAGTGATTTGTACGTCGTTCAGCTTATCCAAAGCCGCCATTGGTTGGTTGTACATTTTTCCGTTTACCACAATTTCGCCCTTCAAGCCGTTTTTTATCATACAAGTCAAATCCTTATAGTTCGCCTTGAAATAATCGGAGTTTTTGAGCGGCGGAATGAGGTCAGCCAAGCCCTCGCCTTCCTCGCCATGACAATTTGCGCATACCTCTTTGTACATAAACGCGCCTTGTTTGTACGGGCTTGTGTCGGTGCTTACGCAAGATAAAACAAGTATTAGGCTTGTCGCAAATAAAATTAATAAACCAAATCGCATTTTTTATAGTATAAAAGTTAAAACGGCATCGATATAGACACCTATATAACATAATATTCATACAAAGGTGCATAATTATTTTCAATATTTTAATATTAAATGTATTCATAATAAAACAAAAGTGCTTGATGCTTTGCACAATAATAAATACGTCGCTTATTTTTCACCCAATATAACGGCTTATACCAGATGCGGGCGGGTGCGTCGGGTGCGGGACTCACGATAGTAGAACGGCGCGGTTAGCGGCTACGACGCGGTCATCAGCATTGTCACCATTTGCGCCGTAGAACAGCGATAAATCGCAGTTCAATTCAAAATTATTTTACAAATTATTAAAAAATATTTACACCAATCCTTGTTTATATCAAAAAATAGTCTAACTTTGCATCAACTATAATTATTGCATTGCAGCATTGCCATTAATTAGACTCACCCGCACAGTACCCATTCAGTTTTAACTAACCATCACTGAATATGAAACCGTTTCCTTTTTTACGAATACTTACACTTTCTCTTGCGCGTTTTGCGCTGGGGGTTACAAGTGTATATATTGCTTACGCAGGTGCGGAGCTTACGC
>JAYWGJ010000191.1:0-6721 GCA_043778315.1 Saprospiraceae bacterium
TACTTCAACGACCCGTCGGGCAACGTAGTAGCGTGTATTGCGCGCAGCGAATATCACCCTGCTACCTCGGCGTTCGGTAGCGATAGTTTGTTGTGTATCAGCGAAGTAGGCTTTGTATCTAAAACCGATGCTAAAACTATGGCAGCGCCGCTACGCGAAAAATACGATATTACGTCGTATCAGCGCGGCAGCAATAATGCCGATTTTTGGGCGTTGGGCGCGGATAACGGCTTGTTTGTGGTAGTCGCGAACGGCAGGAATTGGTTTCCGACAGAGACCGCCGCCGAGCCGTTTCCAATGAAAATCGGTATCACAAATCGTAAAAATATTGTGTGCGAAGTGGAGATTTTTTGATTGGGATTGTAAAATCAAATAGTGCTTTTAATTAAAAATGGCATTTATTACTTGAAACGCACCAATTTTGAACTATACGCGCTTTAGAATGTTTTAGAAGTATATAGTGAATGTTAATAAAAAATTCTTTACCTTCGTGGTAAGATAAACAAAAAATAAGAATGAATAAACCTTGGATTACCGCTATCGGCTTCGTGCTATTTATGCTCGGCTGCGTCTCTATCCTCATCAGTTTGGTGGGTTTGCAAATCAGTTTCCTGAAATGGGCAGACGACATCAGCCGTGTGTTTGGCTTCGTCTTCAAAACCATTATAATGCTCACGGGTATCATCGTAGCCTACCTCAGTAAGCTCGATAACGCGAAGGAAACGGACGAGTATTTGCAGCAAGGCAGAAGGTAATTATAGTATAAAATAACATGACAAGCAATAAAAAATCCTACTCCAAATTTACGTTTGCAGACCTAAAAACCTTGGGTTTGCGTACCGTAGTAGTAGATTTATTTCCGAGGCAAACTATTGCGCCTATCGCGCCAAGCAATTGGCTTACCGAAACCCTTGCGCGTAGCGAGGGCTTATCGCTAAATACCGAAAAAGCAAAATCGGAGTTCCTTATCGCACCTATATTGAACGAGTTGCGCGAGTTGAATAAATCAGTTTTTGCGGTGTATTCAGGTTTCAATTTTACAGTAGATGCGGCTCGAGGTTTGCAGGGTTTTTGTGGTTTTTTATTGGCAAAATTGCCACTTTCCATTGTTCCCGAAACGCCAATTATTGCAGTTGTAGAAGCAAAATTAAACCAAGATTTATCTGCAGCAATACCGCAGTGCGCCGCCGAAATGTACGCTACCCAAATTTGCAATGAGCAGCGCGGCGAATCCGCGCAAATCATATACGGAACGGTGACGACGGGCGACGCGTGGCTTTTTTTGCGCCTTGACGGCAACACCGTAGAAGTGGACAGTACGACTTATTATATCACGCAACTCGATAAATTACTAGGCGTATGGCAATATATTATTCATCAAATTAAGTGAGTTTTAATACTATTTATAATACGGCTTTCGCCTAATATTTATATCACGGCTTTCGCCAAACACCAAAATCATTCAAAAAAATCATCAATTAATGAAACAATTACGCAATTTTTGCATTATTGCACATATTGACCACGGCAAAAGTACCCTTGCCGACCGTCTGCTCGAAATCACGAACACCATTTCTGCTCGGGATATGCAGGCGCAAGCCTTAGACGATATGGATATTGAGCGCGAGCGCGGTATCACCATCAAAAGCCATGCGATACAGATAGATTATGTAGCGCAAGACGGTCAAAAATACACGTTCAATCTTATCGATACGCCCGGACACGTCGATTTTTCTTACGAAGTATCGCGCGCACTCGCTGCCTGTGAAGGCGCGCTGTTGCTTGTAGATGCGTCGCAGGGCATACAAGCGCAGACGATTTCGAACCTTTATTTGGCACTCGGCAACGACCTCGAAATCATTCCCGTTCTCAATAAAGTGGATATGCAATCGGCTATGATTGAGGAAGTTACGGAGCAGATTATGGATTTAATTGGTTGCGAAAAAGAAGATATTTTACACGCAAGTGGTAAAACGGGTATGGGCGTTCCCGAAATATTGGAGGCGATAGTTGCGCGCATTCCAGCGCCGAAAGGCGACCCCGACGCGCCCTTGCAAGCCTTAATTTTTGACTCCGTTTTCAATTCGTATCGCGGCGTTATCGCGTATTATCGCGTCAAGCAAGGCAGCATCAAAAAAGGCGAGAAAGTTCAGTTTATGAACACCAAAGCGATATACAACGCAGACGACGTAGGCAATCTCAAAATGGAATTATTACCGAGTAAAGAGGTGCATTGCGGCGATGTAGGCTACATCGTTACGGGTATCAAAAACGCCAAAGACATCAAAGTAGGGGATACGATTACCTCCGCGCTCAACCCGTCGCAGGATGTTATCAAAGGCTTCGAGGACGTGAAACCGATGGTTTTTGCAGGTATTTTTCCTGTCGATAACGACGATTTTGAGGAGTTGCGCGACAGCTTAGAAAAGCTACAATTGAATGACGCATCGCTCAGTTACGAACCCGAAAGCTCTACCGCGTTGGGTTTTGGCTTCCGTTGTGGCTTCCTCGGTTTGCTACATTTGGAGATTATACAAGAGCGGCTCGACCGCGAATACGACCAAAATATCATCACGACCGTCCCGAACGTGTCGTACTACGCGACGATGCGCAAAGGCGTGCGGACGCTCCTCAACAACCCTGCCGATATGCCCGACCCGACGCATATCGAGAGCATCGAGGAGCCGTATATTCGTGCGCAAGTCATCACGGCAGGCGAGTATGTAGGTGCGATAATGAACCTTTGTATCGACAAACGTGGCATTCTCAAAAACCAAAATTACCTCACGCCGACGCGTATAGAATTAACATTTGAGATGCCGTTGGCAGAAATTGTTTTCGATTTTTATGACCGATTAAAATCCATTTCGCGCGGCTACGCCTCTTTTGATTATGTGATGATTGATTACCGTCAGTCCGACCTCGTCAAATTAGACATCAAGCTGAACGCTGAAAACGTAGATGCACTATCGGCACTCGTTCACCGCTCAAAAGCGGAGCAATTAGGTCGCCGTATGTGCAATAAACTCAAAGATTTGTTGCCGCGACAACAGTTCGTGATAGCGATACAAGCCGCCGTCGGCGCAAAAATCATCGCTCGTGAAACGATTTCGGCACTCCGAAAAGACGTAACCGCAAAGTGTTATGGTGGCGATATTTCGCGTAAACGTAAACTCTTGGATAAACAAAAAGAAGGTAAAAAGAAAATGCGTCAGTTTGGTAAAGTAGAAGTGCCGCAACGCGCCTTTTTAGATGTTTTGAAATTAGATTAATAGAATTTATAACAGAAAAACCGCTACACTCCATAAAGGAATGTAGCGGTTTTTTGTTGCGACAAGCGAAAAAATGTTAATATTTGCCTCTATTTACGCCATAAAACAAGAGCGATTAGATATAGCGATTAGCCGCATCGCGGCGACATATCGGTAGGAACGGATAAGGTTTGTCGGTTAGCCGCATCGCGGCGACATATTAAATATAATAACATCGCGTAAAAAATTATATGTCGCAGCTACGCAGCTTTAAAACGTATTAACCCTATTTTTTTACCAATATGTCACCGCTACGCGGTTTTTGGTTCATACAAAAATAATATGTACAAAAATTAGTATCTATTCTGCGCCTTCCTCCACTTCTTCAAACTCCGTTTCTTCTTCCGCGCGCGGCACTATCGCTACGTCGGCGATGCTATCGGTTGCTTGCAAATTGATAAGTCGAACGCCCTGCGTAGCACGTCCGACCTCGCGGAGGTCGGAGAGTTTCATGCGAATAGTCATACCCGATTTGCAAGTAATCATCAAATCCTCCTCGTCGGTTACGGCTTTTATGGCAATTAATGCACCCGTTTTGTCGGTCACTTTCATCGTCGTTACGCCTACGCCGCCCCGATTTGTGACACGGTAATCTTCTATTGCGGAGCGTTTGCCCAAGCCTTTTTCTGATACCACGAGGATATTATACGTCGCGTCGTTCGGGTCAATGCAGACCATTCCGACCACTTCGTTATTCGTTTCGTCCACCGAAATACCGCGCACGCCCGATGCCGTTCTGCCCATATTGCGTACTTTCGTTTCGTTGAAACGGATAGCGCGCCCTGATTTTAGGGCAATCATCACTTCGTTGCTGCCGTTTGTGAGTTTCGCTTCGAGCAGCTCGTCGCCGTCCTGAATATTGATGGCATTGATGCCGTTTGTGCGGATACGCGAGTAGTCGCGGAGCGCGGTTTTTTTGACCGTGCCTTGTTTTGTGCAAAACAAAATGAAATTGTTATCTAATATTTCGTCGCTTTTGAGGTCGGAAACGCAGATATACGCCTTGATTTTGTCTTCGGGCGGCAGCGCGATAAGGTTTTGGATAGCGCGCCCTTTCGAGGTTTTTGTGCCTTCGGGAATTTCGTAGCCGCGTAGCCAAAAACAGCGACCGAGTTGCGTAAAGAGCAGTAAATAATCGTGCGCGTGCGCCGTAAACATATACTCTACAAAATCTTCTGTACGCACCGACGCGCCTTTGCTGCCGCGTCCGCCACGATTTTGCGATTTGTATTCGCTTGATTTAGTGCGTTTTACATAACCTAAATGCGATACCGTGATGATGCACTCTTCGTTAGCAATCATATCCTCGAGGCTAATTTCGCCTTCCACATATTCTATGCGTGTGCGACGTGCGTCGCCATATTTATCTTTAATCTCGGTGAGTTCGCCCTTGATTATCGTTTTTCGGAGGTCTTCGCTATCCAAAATCGACAACAAATACGCTATCAATTTCATCAATTCGTCGTACTCGTTGTGGAGTTTATCGCGTTCGAGACCTGTGAGCTGTTGCAAACGCATTGCCAAAATCGCTTTCGCTTGCTCTTCCGACAAACCGATTGTTTTGTCGTAGGGTTTGTCGGTGAGATCGAGCATAAAAGCGGCGCGGCGAAAGTCGCCTTTCATCAAGCCTTCCTTCGCATCTTCTACCGTTTTGCTTGCGCGAATAAGCGCAATCACCTTGTCCATATTGTCTAAGGCGACGAGCAAACCCTCCAATATGTGGGCGCGCGCTTCTGCTTTGCGCAACTCGAACTTAGTGCGGCGGATAACGACCTCTAAGCGGAACTTGACAAACTCGACAATCATCTGTTTGAGGTTCAGCGTGAGCGGTCTGCCGTTCACTAAGGCGATGTTTCCGATACGGAGGCTCGATTGTAGCGGCGTATATTTATATAATTGTGACAAAATAACGTTCGCTTGCGCGTCGCGTTTCACCTCTACTACGATGCGCATACCCGAGCGGTCGCTCTCGTCGCGCACGTCGCTGATGCCTTCTATCTTTTTTTCATTGACCAAATCAGCGATTTTGATAACCAAATTTGCCTTATTCACTTGGTACGGAATTTCGGTGATAACGATGCTTTCGCGTCCGCGTTCGTCTGCTTCTATCTCCGCTTTTCCGCGCAAAATCACTTTGCCCAAACCCGTTTCTTCGCCCTGACGCACGCCTTCCATGCCGTAAATAATACCGCCCGTAGGGAAATCGGGCGCAGGAATATACTCCATCAGTTCGGGCATCGTAATATCGGGATTATCGATATAAGCGATAGTTCCCGCGCAGACTTCGCGGAGGTTATGCGGTAAAATATCGGTACTCATACCGACCGCGATACCCGACGCGCCGTTCACGATAAGGTTCGGATATTTGGCAGGCATCACCGACGGTTCTTGTAGCGAGTCGTCGAAGTTTGGTCTGAAATCAACGGTATCTTTATCTATATCCGACATCATTTCGTCGGCGAGCCGCGTCATACGCGCCTCTGTATAACGCATTGCAGCAGGATTATCGCCATCTACCGACCCGAAATTACCTTGTCCGTCCACTAATGGATAGCGCAGCGACCAACTTTGCGCCATGCGCACCATCGTATCATAAACGCTCGTATCGCCGTGCGGGTGATACTTACCGAGTACCTCGCCCACGATACGCGCCGATTTTTTATGTGCTTTATTGTAGCTTACGCCGAGTTCGCTCATGCCGTATAGTACGCGACGATGCACGGGTTTCAAGCCGTCGCGCACGTCGGGCAACGCCCGAGACACAATCACCGACATCGAGTAGTCGATGTAGGCGGTTTTCATTTCTTCCTCGATATTTATCGGGATAACCTTAGATACAAAATCTGACATTTCTTGTGATACAATTAGTTTCTTTGTTGCCGCTTAAACTGCTGTTTAACGCAAACTATTATCTGCAAAGATACTATTTTTTATTGTAATAACAAAGGAAAATTTAATGCTTTTTTGTAACAAAAAAAGGGCTTTCACGCCTTACATTTTCAAATAAAAATCCTTAGTGAGTGCGATGTATTCGGGCGTGTACTCGAGGCTGTCGGCGGCGTGTATATATAGGTGTGTGTCGGTATTTTTTTGTTTTATAATATCATTGCCATTATTATTATTACTGTCATTATTACCATCATTATTACCATCATTATAATGCCACAACATCAGGCGGCGTTCGGCGGGTTTACTGCTGCGAAAGCAGACCGATGTTCGGCTACTCAAATGAAAATTGGCATAGGCGGCGAGCCGCGCTAATACTGCACTCTCGTCGGTCGGGAGTATGACGGCGAGCTGTCCGTTCGGGTTGAGGAGTTGCGCGGCACAAGCGATGAGTTCGTCAAAACGGAGTTCGTCGGTGTGTCGGGCGGCGTTGCGCGCCGCGTCGGGAGCGCGTAGGCTGTTGT
>JAYWGJ010000192.1:0-2477 GCA_043778315.1 Saprospiraceae bacterium
AAATTTCTAATAATTGGCAATATTAATGCCATAACCTACAAGGAAATATTTAAACTAATCAAAGAAAATAAGGTTTGGTTAGGCATAAATATGGGCAGAGGGATTTCGGGGTTTATAGTTCCCGACCACTACGAATTATACGGAACAGAGGCGCGAATTGATAGCGCAGGTAACAGAATAATCTCGCCAAATAATTGTTTGTGGCTAACAAATTTAGATACCTCTAAACGACACGAAGATATTATGCTTACTAAAAAATATCACGGCAACGAGAGCGAATATCCTAAATTTGATAATTACGATGCTATTAACGTCAATAAAACCAAAGATATTCCTATGGATTACAAGGGTATTATGGGTGTTCCGATTACTTTTTTACATAAATTCAACCCCGAGCAATTCGAATTGATAAAGTTTAGGAAAGGAAATGACGAAAAGGATTTATCCATCAATGGTAAATGTCCTTATTTCAGAATTTTAATCAAGAGCAAAAGATTGTAAACATGAAAACCTACTTACTCCTACTCGCCATCTCCCTTTTTTGCCAAATTTCGTTCGCCCAACAAGAACGCGGCTATGCGGCTTTGTACGGCAAATACCAGGAAGGCAGCGTGGTGGCAAACAAAGAAAAGTACAGCGATTTTGGATTTACGGGCGCGCACAGAAGCTACCCGTTCGGGACGCGGCTGCGCGTCACGAACATCAATAACGGCAAATCGGTCGTCATACGCATCAACGACCGAGGCGTACTCGCGGCGCGCGACATCGTGACGCTGTCGGGCGCGGCGGCGCGTGCCTTAGGCATCAGCACCGACAACCGCGTAGAGGTGACGATAGAGCTTGCGGGCGAAGCCACCAAAGACATGACGGCGACGACGAAGTCCAAAGAAACGGTAGTGCCGTTGTACACCAAAACAAAAGCGAAAAAAATGGTTGCCAAAAAGATGTCGGTAACTACTAAGCGACCAAAAGAACCCGTTATACCCGCCGAACCCAAACTGCGATGGACTCCGACGACCGATACAGGCTACGAACTCTACCAAGTATCGACCGCCAAACTGCCGCACGAAGGCTACGGCATACAGTTAGCGGTGTCGCAATATTTGGAGGTGGTGATGTCCAAAAATATGGATATGCAAAATAACGGCTTCGAAGATTTATTGGTCAGCGTAGAAAACAGCGAAACCAAAGGCATCAAACTCTATAAACTTTTTGTGGGTCCATATTACGACATCGACAAAGCGAACGAAATCAAGAAAAAACTCATCAAACGCGGCATCGCAGGCGCGTTTGTCGTCAATTTTGCAGATAAATACCTAAGCAAAGAATCATCAAACCCAGTTCCGTTACGATAGCTTCCAGATACAAAAACCCTGAAAGGGTTGAATGTGCATAGCCGTAGGTGCAACCTACGGATTGATGAATTGCCGTGGGTTTCAACCCACGGCGATTTTAATTCACAATATTAAACGCACCCAAATTCTCTTTCCATTCCTGCAAATCGGGTTCGACATACAGCCATTTCACGGCGGGACACGCGGCGCGCAGGCTCGCTTCAAATTCGTTAATCAGCGCGCTCACTTCCGCCGCATTGAGGTCGGGTTCGCACCGTATTTTAGTGCAGACGAGTACTTCGCCCGGACCCTGTTGTATGGTAATACAATTGACAATTTCCTTGATATTCGGGTGTGCGTCGGCGATTGCTTGCGCGGTTGCAGCGATGATAGGGTCGGCACTTTCGCCTATCAGCAGCGATTTTACTTCTACGGATAAAAATATAGCTACCGCAATTAATACAATGCCGATAGCGAACGACCCGACCGCGTCATACTGCCCGTTGCCAGTCGCGTAAGCGGCAATCATTGCGACTAACGCCAACACTAAACCGAGTACCGCCGCCGAGTTTTCACCAAAAATAACGACCAAATCGCTGTCTTTCGTTTCGCGCAGGTAGCGCGTAAAACCCGTCGCGCCTCTGCGCGCATTCAACTCCACTACGTTCGAGTAGGCAGCGTAGCCCTCCAAAAGCAACGAAAATACCAAAACGCCAATGCCCCAGCCTACGTTCTCGACGGCTTCGGGGTGCATATATTTGTGTATGCCTTCATATACCGAAAACATTCCGCCTACCGAAAACAGCAGCATCGCGACTATAAACGACCAAAAATAGACCGACCGACCGTAGCCGAGCGGGTGTTTTGCGTCGGCAGGTTTGCGCGCCTGCCGTACACCAACTAAGAGCAAGGCTTGATTAGCGCAATCCGCAAACGAGTGTATCGTTTCGGCGAGCATCGCCCCCGAACCCGTCATAAATGCAGCAAATCCTTTGCTCACCACAATCGCCAAATTGACTATTAGGCTTTGTATAATATGCCCTTCGCCGTGCGAGCCGTCTGTTTTATTACTCATGTTTTTATGATTTTAGAATGCAAATATAGGTTTTTTTGTAATTTTATGTTTACTAAATTTCATTTTTT
>JAYWGJ010000193.1:0-6709 GCA_043778315.1 Saprospiraceae bacterium
TCTAAAATACGCCTCGATGCCGATTTCTTTTTTAGCTTGCCAAATCGCTTCGCTATGCAAAAAGTAATTATAAGCATCGTTGATGCCGTAACGATGAAAGTGATAAGCGATAAAAATCAATCCAAACGCCACTTTTGTACCAAAAGCGGCTACACTCGCCATTGGCGGCAGTCCGCGCAACTGCAAAGCACCAAAATGATAGATTAAACCAGTAAAAAGCAGTAAATAAACGATAATTAACAGTAGTTCGATGCCCGTGAAGGACGGCGCAGGCAGAATTTCGAGCATATTTTGATGATTTTATAAATAAAAAAGGAGTTTTGTGTGGTGTTTTGTTGTCGCAAATATACGTTAAAATAAAAAAATATTTACTAAGGTAATTGGCTCAACGATACGCTAATGTTTTTCTATCATGATACTTCGTCTAGGCTCTGAGGTTAGAAGAGCTAAAATATCAAATATAAACTTTTTTGTTTCAATTTTTTTTAGCTAAATTTGCAGCTTTATTTTCTTATTGTAAAAAAATACACACCTTATATATACTATGGCAAAAGGCAAAAAAACGAAATGGAGCTGGATAGACTTTTTCTTTCCCAAGTGGTTGTTTCCGTACAAAATGGATTTAGCGGACGAGCGCATTCCCAAACTGCTGGGTTTGGTGCTGGTCTTAATTTCTATCTACCTGTTCGTAGCGTTCACGTCGTACCTCGGCAGTTGGCAAGCCGACCAAGACGAAGTCCGTTTTTACTCGTGGGGCTTACTTTTCAAAACCGACGTGCATATCGAAAACGCGCTCGGGCGGCTCGGCGCGTTAGTGTCGCATCGGTTCATGTTCGAGGGCTTCGGGTTGCCGTCGTTCGCCTTAGTGTTTTTGCTCGGTACTTTGGGTATCAATCAAATGCGTCGGCGACACGTCCGTGAACTCTACGGTCTGTTCTTTTTCAGTTTTTTGGCGATGACCGTCGCGGCGGTTCTGCTACATTTCATATTCAATGTCGGCACTGCGTCGGCGTTCCCGTGGGGCGGCATCGTAGGTGAGTCTATTTGTACTTGGCTGATGCAACTTATCGGCACTACGGGTATGATCATTTTGATATTATTTTCGCTTATCGGGTCTATTATTTGGATATTTAATCCGACAACCGAAGACTTTACAGTCGATAATTTTTTAGATGCGATAGAGGAACGCACAGGGCTACCGCTTTCGCGTTTCCGCAATTTTGAAAATGCAACCGACTCTGCCGACGCACCAAAAGCGGCTCGCAAACGCCCCGCTACCGCTTTTAAGGACGCGAAAGCGGACACAAAAGAGGATAACGACGATATTAACGATGATACTAACAACAAACGCGCACCAATAAAACCGACCTATAATCCGCTCACGCCTGCGCAATCGCTCACGCTCCCCGACGACGAAGGTGCAAAAGAAGTGAACCTACAAACAGGGCAAATTCGCATACCGCTACAAAGCAGCGCGCAGCGCGTCCGTACATCGCTCATGCCCGGCAATGACGACTTTGAGATAGACGTTCCCGAAGGCGAAAAAGTAGATATGACCGACCAAGAACCCGAAATATTTAGCCACAACCCGACCTCCGCCGAACGCGGCGCAGAAGACACCGAGCCTTACGACCCGACGCTCGACCTCAGCAGCTACGAACACCCTGTATTGGCACTTTTGGAAAATTACGACGACCAAAAAGTAGAGATTGACCGCGCCGAACTCGAGGCAAATAAAGACCAAATTGTGGCTACTTTATTGGATTACAAAATCGAAATTACGAAGATAAAAGCGACCATCGGACCTACCGTCACGCTCTACGAAATCGTTCCTGCGCCTGGTGTGCGCATCTCCAAAATCAAAGGACTCGAAGACGACGTTGCGCTCAACCTCGCCGCGCTCGGTATTCGTATCATCGCGCCGATACCCGGACGCGGCACTATCGGCATCGAAGTGCCGAACAAAAATAAACAAATCGTTTCGCTCAAAGAAGTATTGGCTTCTGAAAAATTTAAGCGCGCCACGATGGATTTGCCCATTGCGTTAGGCAAAACGATAAATAACGAGGTTTTTGTAGCCGATTTGGCAAAAATGCCACACCTTTTGATAGCTGGCGCGACGGGACAAGGTAAATCGGTTGGTATTAACACCGTTATCATGTCGATATTATACAAAAAACACCCGTCGCAGGTCAAATTAGTGCTTATCGACCCCAAAAAGGTAGAGCTTTCGCCTTATAATAAGATAGAACACCACTTTTTGGCGTTTTTGCCAGGGCAAGACGAACCGATTATCACCGAAACCCAAAAGGTAATCCATACGCTCAATTCGCTTTGTATGGAGATGGATCAACGTTACGATTTGCTCAAAAAAGCGGAGTGCCGCAACCTAAAAGAGTACAACGCGAAGTTTATTGCGCGTCGATTAAGTCCTCTCAAAGGGCATAAATTTTTGCCGTTTATCGTACTCGTCATCGACGAGTTTGCGGATATGATTATGACCGCAGGCAAAGAGGTAGAGCAGCCGATTGGTCGCTTGGCGCAATTGGCAAGGGCGGTCGGTATTCACTTGATTATCGCTACGCAACGCCCGTCGGTGAACATCATTACGGGGGTGATAAAAGCCAATTTCCCCGTCCGATTGGCGTTTAAAGTGTCCTCCAAAGTCGATTCGCGCACTATTTTGGATAGCGGCGGAGCCGACCAACTCATCGGTCGCGGCGATATGTTGCTCTCCATAGAAGGCGAAACGATACGGCTGCAATGCGCGTTTGTGGACACGCCCGAAGTGGAGCGCGTGATAGATTATATTGCGTCGCAACGCGGTTTCCCCGAGCCGTATCTGCTCCCCGAAGTGGGCATGGGCGACACGATGAGCGGCAGCGACGACAACTTTTCGGTAGGCGACTGGGACGAGTTTTTTGAGGACGCGGCGCGTACACTAGTGCAGACGCAGCAAGGCTCTACCTCGATGATACAACGCCGCCTAAAGCTCGGCTACAACCGCGCTGGGCGCATCATGGATCAGCTCGAGGCGGCAGGTATCGTCGGTCCGAACGAAGGCAGTAAGGCACGGGAGGTACTCGTACCCGACGAAGCGGAACTCGATAGGTATTTGGCGCAGTTGCGCAAACGGAAGTAGATGAGGATTTTGGGGTGCGACGGAACGCTGTTCCGTCGATATGCTTTTCACCGAAACAGCGTTTCGGCGCAAGTGCGCCGAACCCTCCATTTTCACCCGAAAGGTGTAAAAATGGAGGGTTGTTGATATATAGCAGCTACTACTATCTATCCAAAAAATTACCTACCTTTACGACAGACTTGTCTTTTAAAACGATTTTTTTTATGCTAAAATCCGCTTTCATTATTCCAATTTTTTTATTTGGGTTTAACCCAAATACTGCGACCGCGCAAAATTTAGTTCCAAACTCGAGTTTCGAAAACGTTAAGCAACTGCCCGATAATTTTTGTCAAAACGACAGCAAAAGTTATACTAAATGTCTTGTCGATTGGTATTCGCCAAATTACGCGACACCCGATATTTGGCATGCTGGTGTAAATACGGATATATTAGATTACAAATATAGTGACCTAACTAATGCCGCAAAAAGCGGTACTAATATGTCGGGTATAGTGTACTTCCCTGCGGGTTGGTCGGAGTATATTCAATGCAAATTGGTTACGCCATTAGCAAAAAGCAAATATTATTACGGTGAAATGTGGACTTCGTCGGATATGGTGGGCGCAGAACCGCGTTTTGGGCTACTATTTACGCCGAATATGTGGCAAGTGAATGATACAAGTGGGATATATGATTTGCACGTCGCGCAGCCACAGATACCGAGCAGTATTCGTTTTACGACCCGTTGGCATAAAATAGCGGGCGTTTTTCAGGCGACTGAAAAATACGAGTATTTGTCGATTGGTATTTTTGCGCGAAACAGCAGCGTGGAAAAGGTGCGTCATTCTTATACTTTAATAGACGACGTGCTAGTGCGCGAAATCAGCAAAACGGAGTTTGAAACCTACGAACCCGACCTCAGCGACCGCGTCATCAATAAAGGTGATAATATTAGACTAAAAAATATTGAATTTGAAACCGCAAAAGTGGATTTACTGCCCACTTCGTTCGTCGAACTCGATAAACTATTATTGCTATTAAAAACAAATCCGAACCTGAGAATAGGCTTGGAAGGACATACCGACAACAAAAATACTGCCGATTTTAACCAAAAACTATCCGAGGAGCGCGCAAAAGCGGTGTACGATTACCTTATCGCTAAAAAAGTAGCTGCCAACCAAATCACTTACGCGGGTTATGGCAAAACCAAACCTATCGCCGACAATAATACGGAGGCAGGTCGTGCGCTCAATCGGTGCGTGAGCGTGGCAGTTTTGGCGGTTGCGAGTAACGAAGATTTGTATTTAGCAGCTTGTCGCAACGCGAAACGCAACCAAAAAGACTCCGCTTTTTACTATTTGCAATTGGCGCAACGCGGCGGAATGACCGATTTGGTGGTTTTATTCGACCCTGACTTGAACAACCTAAAGCAAGACCCGCGTTGGCTAAAAATAAAAGGTTTTGCAGAAATTGATTTTTTGAAAGTGACGAGTCGGCTCGACAAAAACTTGGCTTTGGGCTTGTATTCGGTTTGGTACGAAGACCAAATGGCGCGTCAGCCGCAAGACTTATTAAAGCACCTCAAAGGCTATGATTTCGGCTATCCGCCCTACGATAGCACCGCTTGCGCCGCCCTCAACGCGCAACACCGCAAATACATAGATGCTGTGATTACGCCAAAAGGCGTAAAATTTGATGTCCGATTAGATACCAAAGCGAACGAAGCGATTTTTTTGACCGTCCTGCACAGCAATAGCGTCGCGTATATGCAAACGTATTTGCCGCTCATGGAGGCGTGGATAAAACGAGTACCGCGTGTCCGTTTTTTGTTGGCAGAATATCGAGATAAACTGTTGGTGCTACAAAATAAACCACAAATATATGGTACGCAACGCCGCGCCGACAACCGTTTTTATACCGTAGAAAACCCCGAAACGCTCAACTATCGGCGTGCAACAATGGTATTAGAGCCTTTGAATGCGGATATTATGGTGGAAATTATGGCGCATGAGAAAAAGTAGGTGGGCGTAACGGCGTTCGGGTTTCAACCCGCACAGAATAAGATAGGTGCGGGTTGAAACCCGCCCGCCGTTGCGAACCAATTATTTTTTATTTCTACCAATTTCATTTTTTTATTGTCAATAATAGTATAAAAAAACTTCGATAATCGTACTTTTGCATTTATTCAAAGAAACAAACGTATTTTCAATCATTTTAATCATTTTTAATACTAAAATATGACTGCTCGTTACCAAAAAATCATCGAGACGCTTGGCGAAGATAAATCGCAGTACCTCTTAGACCATCAATGTCACACGATTGATAAAAAAAATATTCACCTGCCGTCGGGCGACTTCGTGGATAAAGTTTTTTCTATCACCAATCGCAATATTCCTACGCTCCGCAACTTGCAAACGCTGTACAGCGCAGGACGTTTGGGCGGCACGGGCTACCTCAGCATTTTGCCGATAGACCAAGGCATAGAGCATTCGGCGGGCGCATCGTTCGCCAAAAACCCGATTTATTTTGACCCCGAAAACATCATCAAACTCGCGATAGAAGGCGGCTGCAACGGTGTTGCCTCTACCTACGGCGTACTAGCTGCTACGGCGCGCAAATACGCACACAAAATTCCGTATATCGTAAAGATAAATCACAACGAATTTTTAACTTATCCAAACAAGTTTGACCAAATTATGTTCGGAACGCTCAAAAACGCCTGGGATATGGGCGCAACCGCCGTAGGCGCGACGATTTACTTCGGCTCTAACGAGTCGGCGCGGCAAATAGTGGAGGTTGCGAAAGCCTTCGAGATGGCGCACGAACTCGGCATGGCAACCATACTTTGGTGCTACACCCGCAACCCGTCGTTCAAAGTAAACGGCATCGATTACCACACGTCTGCCGACCTTTCGGGACAAGCAAACCACCTCGGCGTGACCATTCAAGCCGACATCATCAAACAAAAATTGCCGACAAATAACGGCGGATATACTGCCCTCAACACGGGCGAGTCGGCGTATGGCAAAAACGACCCGCGTATGTACACCGACCTCGCCACCGACCACCCTATCGACCTCACCCGTTACCAAGTAGCGAACTGCTATATGGGACGCGCCGGACTCATCAATTCTGGTGGCGCAAGTAGCGGCGCGAGTGACTTGGCAGAAGCGGTAGAAACGGCAGTTATCAACAAACGCGCAGGCGGTGCAGGCTTGATTTCGGGCAGAAAAGCCTTCCAGCGTCCGATGAAAGAAGGCGTAGGTATCCTCAGTGCTATTCAAGACGTGTACCTCTGCAAGGAGGTGACGATTGCGTAAAACGCTCCAATAATTGACTAAAAGATGCGGCAAAATATTACAAAACGTTTTGTGATATTTTGTCGTATCTTTACATTTTTGAAATCGTACAAGACGAAAAGACGATATTGCCACGAATAAGTATCATATTATAAATACTAACAATTCCGATTTTTTAATTCACATAATTCCCGACTGATTATGTCTTGGTTCAAACGAGTAGCGGAGGGCATTACGACCCGCGAAAAAAAAGAAACGCCCGATAACTATTGGCATCTCTGCCCGCGTT
>JAYWGJ010000194.1:0-6702 GCA_043778315.1 Saprospiraceae bacterium
TATCGGGAACGCCGAAAAATAGTTAAAACGTAGCATTTGCGTAGGTTTAAGCTATTTTTCAAGTGTAGATAAATAATCACAACTAATTTTATTCAGCTATTTACAAAGCAGAAAGTGAGCTTATTCGCTTGTTTTTTCGCGCTCCTTCATGCCTTCTTTCAGCTCTTTCTCGACGTTGCTTTTCGCGTTATTGAACTCGCGCACGCCTTGTCCTAGCCCGCGCATGAGTTCGGGTATTTTTTTGCCGCCAAAAAGCAGTAATATTGCAAATCCGATGAGTAACAACTCGGGCGTACCTAAACCAAACATAAGATTATTGTTTAAATTTTTTTTAGAAAATACTATTTTTTTAGTAAGACTAAATATAACGAGGAAAGTTATACCTAGGTTGAATTTATTATCCGACACAAAGATACGAATAAGTTTTAATACAATTTTTTTAATGCGTACATTTGTTGCTTTCTTTTTACAAAACCTAAAAATAACTATTCGTTTTAATCCTTTTGATGCTTACAAAAATAACCGAACTGACCGATGTGCAGTTGCTCGACACCTATCGCAAAACCAAAAACAAGGCGCATATTGGCGAATTGTACCGCAGGTACGAACATTTATTGTTCGGTGTCGCGTTGCGACAAGTAAACGATATGGACGTTGCTAAGGAAATTGTGCTGCTTAGTTTCGAGAAATTATTTGATGACGCGTACTGCACGGCGGTAGAAGTGCCGCGTTATTGGCTGCTCGCCGTCGTCAAGAACACTGCCGTTTCGTACCTTCGCAACCCACAAACGGATATGTTGGCACAAACGGATAGTATTGACACAGAAATTTTACAAAAAATTGACAGCTCGTATGTGGAAATTGACCTCGAAAAGCGTCTTATAATTATAGATGATATACAATCACTTAGTACCGCACTCGACGACCTGCCGCCGCTACAACGACAATGCCTCACTTTATTTTATTACGAAACGATGACCTATAAAGAAATCGCGCATTTATTGAATATTGATTATAATAAAGTGAAAACGAATATTCAGAGTGGCAAAATTGCCTTGAAAAAAGTATTGCAGCCTTAAAAAATCCACAAAAAAACCTGAAAATTTTTTACGATAAAAAGATAATGAACCCAAAAAAAATTTCCAACAGCGATACCAATTCTTGCTTGTCGCTACTACAAATTGACGCTTATTTGAATAATGAGTTGCCGCCCGAAGCGGCTCACGCCGTAGAACGACATTTGGAAACCTGCGCACTTTGCTACGAAGCGGTAGAAGGCTACGCGGCGGTACATAATAAAGGTACGCACGCTGCGCCGCATTTACACGAAATCCGCGCTGCCGTAGCCGCGCAATCGCCCGACCGCCGCCCTATTTCGTGGGTGTGGTCTGCCGCCGCCGTCACGGTGCTTGCCGTCGGCTCGTGGTTCGGTTATCAACACTTTACGGCGAACGAACGCACCTTCGCGAGCTACTACAAAGCAGCCGAAGGTGACGCGACGATGCTGCGCGGCGAACAAAACTCTGCGCTGTCGGTCGCCATTAATCAGTACGATGCCAAAGATTATAAAGAGAGTTTAGTCGCACTAAAAGCCGTGATAGCGACTACGCCGAACGACCCGCAAGCCTTGTTTTACGCGGGTTCGGCTGCCCTCGCGCTCAACGATTTGGCAGAAGCCAAAACCTATTTGGAGCAAGTGCATTTAGCACCGCAAAGCAAATACTCGGACGAAGCGGTGTGGCTGCTCGCGCTCCTGCACGTCCGCGCAAGCGAACTCCACCGCGCTCGTGAGTTTTTGTCAGAACTCGCGTCACGCGACGGCATTCGCAAAAAAGAAGCAAGTCAATTACTCAAAGAACTGCAATAATTTTCTCAGTGATTAGTTGTTTACTGACTAACGATTAGTGTTCAGTGATTAATGATTTTACTCCTTGGTTTATACTAAAAAGCACGTCTGAACTGAGGTTCGGACGTGCTTTTTTTTGATATGATAATGTCAAAGTTTCGGCTACAATATCTAATTCTTTATACTGCTATTTTTAAAATACCGCTCGTCTCTGCGTCTCCCCTCTTTCGGAGGGGTCGGGGGAAGCTTCCCCCTTTACTTCTGCGCCGTTTTCAGCAAATACAAAGCGATTAAGCCAAAAATAAAATTCGGAATCCAGATGCCGATATAAGCAGGCACGGACGTATTGATAGAGAGCGTTGCGGCAAACCGCGACAAAAATATAAACGCGCCGCCGATTATCACGCCGAGTGCAAGGTGCAAGCCCATGCCGCCGCGCACGCGCCTGCCTGCCAGCGCAACACCAATTAAAGTAAGGATAATAATTGTCATCGCGTCGGCGGAGCGGCGTTGTAGCTCCACCTCGAAGTAGCCGTAGCCGCCCGAACCGCGTTCTTTTTCTTTTTTGATGAATGCGATGAGCGCGGGCGTAGTCATCGTTTGATTGAGGTTGTCGCGCCGCTCGATGTCTTTCGGTTTGAACATCGGCGCGAGCCAAGCGATTACCGTATCGCGGTTCATACCGTTTGTGATGTGTTCATCCATGCCGTCGACGGTGCGGACGGTGTATTGAAATAGCTGCCAGTCGCCGCGATAGGGCTTCCATTCGGCGCGGACGGCGTTGAGGCGTGATGCCAATTTGTCGCCTTTAAACGTCTCGATAGAAAAACCGAGCGCGGTACTGTCTTGCGGATTATAGCTTTGCATATACACTTTTACGTCGGGTTTGAGGTACATGTGTAGGTTTTGCGTAGCAGATTTGATATTATTTTTCCAAAAATATTGATTTTCAAATGCCACTCGTTTTTTATTGCCCATCGGTATAATAAAATGATTGCCGAGTAAATGCAGACTTGCCAGCAGCACCGCGCCTATAATATAAGGACGCAAAAAGCGGTTGTACGGCACGCCGCTACCGATAATACTGATTATTTCGGCATCAAATGCCATACGCGAAGTAAAAAACACGACCGCCATCAAAGAGTACAACGGAAACAATAAGCCGTTGATATTCGGTATAAACGTGAGGTAATAGTCGAATATAATGACGCTCCACGATATTTTATCGTCGAGAAAGCTGTCTAATTTGTCGCTAAAATCAATTACCACACTTATTATAGTAAAAATTAATACCATAAAAAAGAAGGTCTGCATGAATTTACCGAGTATGTAGCGGTCTAAGGTTGTGAGCATCTTATTTTAGGTTATGATTAGAAAAGACCTAAAAACTGCGCCGATATTTGTTCTATCACGAAGCCAAAATCCTCTTTGCGCGTCTCGAAGTCGAGATTATCTATCTCGATAATCAATAATTTACCTTCGGTATAACCGTCAATCCAGTGTTCGTAGCGGTCATTGAGGCGTTTGAGGTAGTCGATGCTTATCGAGTTTTCGTACTCGCGCCCGCGCTGATTAATGTGTGATACCAAGGTTGGTATTTTGGCGCGGAGATAAATCATCAGGTCAGGTGGTTTGACCTGATTTTTCATTAGCTCGAAAAGCTGAAAATAATTGTCAAAATCGCGCTTCGTCATCAAACCCATCTGGTATAGGTTGGGCGCGAAGATGTGCGCGTCTTCGTAGATACTTCGGTCTTGTACCACGGTTTGCGTACCTTGCTGTATATCAAGCACTTGTCGGTATCTGCTGTTGAGGAAATACACTTGCAGATTGAACGACCAGCGTTGCATATCGTTATAAAAATCGCTCAAATACGGATTGTTTTCCGTATCTTCATAGTTCACTTCCCAGCCGTAATGCTGCGCGAGTTTGGTGGTGAGGGTTGTTTTGCCAGCCCCGATATTGCCAGCTATCGCGATGTGTTTGGGATACGCCACTTTCGTTCTTGGTTTTTGGGTTTAAAAATTTTGACTTGCTATTTTTTACATTGTATTTTTGCATGGCAAAGATAGGTTTTATTTTAAGTAAAATAAGGTTTTTGTTTGAAATAAATCAACTTAATAAGCGTATTTTTGCAAAATAAATCGTTTTTCAATTACAAAATAAATTCATGTTCGCTTCTTTTTCGGGTATTCCGCGCCGTATTTGGCTGCTTTCTTTGGTCAATTTGGTCAATCGCTGTGGCGCAATGGTCATCTGCTTTTTGACCTTGTACCTGACCGAAAAGCTGCATTTCACGCTCACCGACGCGGGTATTGCGATGTCCTTTTATGGTATAGGCGCAATTTGCGGGCAGTATCTGGGCGGCTACGCTACCGACCATTTAGGTTACCAAAGAATCCAATTGCTATCCTTGATAGGGAGTGGCGTATTACTACTCGTATTGATGCAAATCAAGGATTATTATGCACTTTGTGCCGTATTATTTTTGTATAATGTGATTGGCGAAGCCTTCCGACCTGCCAACGGCATCGCGGTACGAATGAATAGCAACGAAGAAAACCGCACGCGCTCGTTTTCGTTGATGCGTGTTGCTTTCAATTTAGCGATTATGTTTGCGCTCACTATCGGTGGCTTTCTGATTAGTTTTGGTTGGGAATTTATCTTTTGGGCAGACGCGCTCACTTGTTTTGCCTCTGCCGCCTTACTATATTTTGCCGTACCTACGCTACACGCGCCCGACCGTAGTGTTGCTGCGAAAGCAGCATTCAAAACGGAACGTAAAACTACAAAATCAGCTTATACCGACCGCCGAATGCTTTTATTCACCGCTATGACTTTTCTGAACGCGCTCGTTTTTATGCAAATAATATGGACTTTACCCGCGTTTTTTAAGTACGAATACCATTGGAACGAACTCACAATCGGTCTTGTATCTGCGCTTAATGGTTTTGTAGTGATGATAGTAGAGTTGCCGTTGGTGTTTCGGATAGAAAAAACACGCCCTACTTTGTGGCTTGTGCGAATCGGGCTGTGGGTGTATGCGATTTCTTACGCGGTATTTTTGCTACCGCATCAATTTTTATGGTTTTCAGCAATATTTTATATGGTCGTTATCTCTTTCGGCGAAATATTGGTGATGCCATTTAGCACTACTTGGGTAATGCGGCGGAGCAGCGATGCCAAACAAGGGCAATATATGTCGTTGTACGGCATTGCGTATTCTACCGCAAACGTATTTGCGCCGTTATTAGGCACACAAATTATTGTCGCTTTTGGCTATAATGCGCTGTGGGTTATTTTGGTGGTTTTGTGTATGCTGTCGTGGGTCGGGTTTGGTTATTTGGCGCGAGCCGAAATGTAAAACTTTTTATTGTAAAAATATTTTGATTTCAATACAATAAAAATAAAACCTCACTCGTTATAAATTGGAATTTTAATATTTTCTAAAAAACTAATTTATAATGAAACCAGAAACCAAAATTACACTTGCTTTGCTCGCCTTCGGCTGCAGCATCAGTGCCGTATTTGCGCAAAGCAATGCACAAACTAATCTACAAACAGAAACGCCGCCGCGCGACAGTCCCTACGAACGGACGAACGCAAAGCAAAAAAAAGCCCTCGAGTACGACCACACCCGAGAGGCGGACGTATTTTTTGAGCGCAAGATTTGGCGCGTCATTGATGTCCGTGAAAAGATGAACAAGTCGTTTGTTTATCCGAACGCGCCTTTGTATAGCATCATCACCGACGCGGCTAAAAACAAGGAACTCCGTTTGTACAGTACCGCCACGGGTGATAATTTTCAGCAAGTATTAGCCGACGACGACCCCGCGCTTGTAGGCACAAAAGATACGATTACAGTTTATCAACCAGATGACGCGGGCGACGGTACAACGGTCGTGCAAAACGACATCAATTATGAAGACATCAAACGTTTCCGCATCAAAGAGGTTTGGTTTTTTGATAAAGAAAGTGCTACGCTGCAATGTCGCATTATGGGCATCGCGCCGATACGCGAAGTGAAGGACGATAAAGATAATTTCAAGTTTGAACAACCCATGTTTTGGGCGTATTATCCTACCTTACGCAAAGTATTGGCGAAGCACGAAGCCTTTAATCCGCACAACGACGCGCAACGCATGACTTGGGAAGACGTGTTCGAGATGCGTTTATTTTCGAGTTACATTACCAAAGAATCTAATATTTACGACCGCCGAATAGAAGATTACAAACAAGGCACTGACGCGCTGCTCGAAGGCGATAATATCAAAAATACGGTTTTTAATTTCGAGCATGATTTGTGGAGTTTTTAATTTTTTTTAGATGATTTATAAACGATAAAAAGCTGCCCTTCTAACCATGTCGGTTCGGAGGGCAGCTTTTTTTTGAGACTCTTTTCTTTGCACGGCAATAAAAAAACTACCGCTATACTCTGCCTATTTGCCTCTCTGCTTCTCCGCGTCTAAAAAATCTTCTTTGCGTCTAAAATCTTTTACTGCAAACCTAAAAACAAATAAAAAAACCTCAAATCCAATAAAGGATTCGAGGTTTCTATTCACCTTAACAATTAAAAAATATTACCAATGGATTTGTTTGGCTTACGCCGTACCAAATTTATAATTACGCGGTAGCAACTTCTTTATCAACCGTTACTTTTTTACCTAAGTCTTCTCTCGACAAATCTACTACGATTGGTGTAGCAATAAAAATAGACGAATAAGTACCGACTATCATACCGATAGTGAGCGCGAACGCGAAGCCTTTGATAACCGGACCACCGAAAATCAATAAGATAACAACGGTCAATAAAGTCACAAAAGAAGTGATAATAGTACGATTTAGCGTATTATTAA
>JAYWGJ010000195.1:0-6692 GCA_043778315.1 Saprospiraceae bacterium
ATGAGCAATATTCGCGGCTGGTACGAAGAAGACCGCGACCGCGCACAACGGTTTTATAATAATATATTAGGACACGAAGGCAGCGCGCCGTTTTTCTGCGAAACATGGATTGTAGAAGAAATATTGCAGCAACACCTGCATTCGCCTGCGATGTGGGCGGTGTTTCCGATACAAGACCTCACGGGCGCGCACGGCTACCTGCGTCACCCGCAACCCGCAACCGAGCAAATCAACAACCCTGGCAACTCGAAACATTACTGGCGATACCGCTTTCATATCGACCTCGAAAACTTGCTGCTCGAGGACGGATTTAACGATTATATCGGTAATATGGTGAAGGGCGCAGGGCGCGGGTAAAAATGATATGATATGAATAAAATGTTTTTTCACAGCACAGTTTTATCGATATTGCTATTTGCATCAATTTCGTTTTTTACGATTTTGATGCAAATCAATCCAACTCATACCTATCAAAAAGAAGAGCTATATTCCCTAAACGTAGGCTTTCCGTTCGTTTATTATCGACAATTTTGGGTGAGCGGCGCGAATATCCCAAACGCTGCTTGGAATAGCAAAAGTTTATTTTTCGATATTGGTTTGACGTGGTTGGTTGTATTTGTGTATGGTAAATTGAAAAAAATGGTGTAACTTTGTAAATAAATAAAATATGGCAAAACCTATCCTTCTTTAACCTAAATTTCAGCACCCCTCTTATATAATTATATGGATAAAATAGGGATGAAATATAGATGAAAATAAAACAGAAAAAGTTAGTATTCGACTTTATAACCACGCAACGAGTCATTCAGAAAATAGGTCAAATAGACCAATTTAAAGGCGATTAGAAGCAATTTGACAACTATTTTTTCGCACTTTCCGAGTCAGAACCCGACAGACAACTCGTTTTAGCCGTGCCGTTAGCGGCTTACGACGTATTTTTTCAAAAAAGATACGTTCAGAAAATCATTCAAAAAAACATATCATATTATTAGTTCCCAAATTCAAATGATAAACGGATTTTTGGATTGTAGCCCTCACAACTTAATATTATTAATAAAAATAGGCGATTTACGAAGTCGCTTGGGTATAGCAAAGAGGAGGTCGCTTAGTAATCGTTAATCACCGAACACCAGCCACTAAAATTTTCGCCAATATTGGCATCATACAAAAAATAAAAATATGCAAAATATCAATGTGTCATCAGAAATAGGCAGGCTACGCAAGGTTTTAGTGCATTGCCCCGATAGAGGCATCGACCGCATCTCGCCGCGCCGCGCCGAAGAACTTTTGTTTGACGACATTGTGTATTTGGAAAAAATGCAGGAAGAACACGCCATTTTTACAGACGTGCTGAAAGCATTTTTGGGTGCGGACAACGTTTTAGAAACCGAAAACCTGATTTTGGAGGGCTTGTACGCCAATCCTAAGCGAAAGCAGCGATTGATAGATGCTATCGCGACCTTCGAGGAGTTGCCCGACGTGCATAAAACGCTCATGGAAAACCTGCCAAACGAAGAGCTGAAAGAGGTATTGATTTCGGGCTATTGCCCGTCGACGGACGAAATTTTGTTTGACCCAATCCCCAATTTTATTTTTACCCGCGATATTGCGGTGATGATAAACGACTACGCGCTGCTCACGAAGCCATCGAAAACGGCGCGACAGCGCGAAAACTACTTGACGCGGTTTATTTTTTGGGAACACCCGTTGTTTAAGACCTTGCAAGACGACACCAAAATCATCAATTTGAATAAAATCAACCGTTTTCCGCCGTCCCGAACGGGCGAACCTGTGTCGGTAGAAGGTGGCGACGTGATGATTATCAATAAGGATTATTTGCTTATCGGTTGCAGCGAACGCACGACCGCACGCGGCATCGAGCTACTCACGGCGGAGCTATTCAAGCACAATATCGTCAAAAACGTCGTCCGCATCAATATCCCGAACGAGCGGTATTGTATGCACATCGATACTATTTTTACGCAAATCAACCACAACCACATCGTCGGTTTCGCGCCGTTAGTGATGGACGGACTCGGCTCTTACGTCACGGTGCATCGGCACACGGGCGCAAGCAAGGAATATCCCACTATTCAAGAGTTTTTCTTGCATGAAATCAACGATAAAATGGAGTTTATCGCCTGCGGCGGCGGCGTTTGGCCTCACGCGGAGCGCGAGCAATGGACGGACGGCTGCAACCTCGTGGCACTCCGCCCTGGTATCGCGCTCACTTACGACCGCAATATTATGACTTCCGAAACGCTCAAAAAATACGGTTATACTATCGTTCACGCCGAAAAACTGTTGCGCGACATCAAAAGCGGTAAAGTGGTAGCCGACGAAATGCAAAACACGATTATCATGCTGCCGTCGTCGGAGCTGTCTCGCGCACGCGGCGGCTCGCACTGCATGACCTGCCCGATTGTGAGGGACGAAATATAAGGCTAAAAGCTCAGTTTTTATATACTTAACCACCATGCGTCCACACCTCCGCGCCCTCGCCGACGCGCTCGACAAGCGCAGCACGCAGGGCAATTTGCGCTCGTTGCGCCCGTTGCCGCCCCACGGCAGCCTAATAGATTTTTACTCCAACGACTACTTAGGCGTAGCGCGCCTCGCGCCGAACTTCGCAGAAACCGCGTATAAAAATACGCATGATTTGCGCGGCGGCAGCACAGGTTCGCGGCTACTTTCTGGCAATTTTGATGCCGTGACTGCCCTCGAGCAAGACCTCGCCGCATACTTTGACGCGCCCGCAGCCCTTGTTTTTAATAGCGGCTACACCGCCAATATCGGTTTTTTTCAAGCCGTGCCGCAACGCGGTGACGTGATACTCTACGACGCACTCATACACGCGAGCGTCCGCGAAGGCGTGCGCCTGAGTCGCGCCGACTCGTTTTCGTTCGCGCACAACGACGTCGACGATTTAGCCAAAAAAATACAAAAATACGCGCCGCGAAACGTCTTCGTAGCCGTAGAAAGTTTGTACAGTATGGACGGTGATTTTGCGCCGCTCCGCGCACTCGCTGACCTCTGCGACCGCTACGAAGCCGCGCTCGTGATAGACGAAGCGCACTCGACGGGCGTTTTCGGCAACGAAAAAATAGGGAATGGATTGTGTGTGCAGCTCGGCATTCAGCACAGCGTTTTTGCGCGTTTATATACTTTTGGGAAAGCCGTCGGGGCGCACGGCGCGGTATGGGTTGGTAGCGAATTACTACAAACTTTTTTGGTCAATTTCTCTCGCGCGTTTATATACACTACCGCGCCGCCGCCTGCGCAAATCGCTGATATTCAGTACAAAATCAATTATATTCGGACGCACGGCAAGCCGTTGCAAGCGCAATTATTCAAGAATATACAAGCCTTTTTGAATAATAATAAAACCGATTTTGATGCTAATACTTTGTTTTCGCCCATACAAACCGTACAGATAAACGACGCGGCAGCCTGCAAAACGGTAGCGCAAAACTTGCGCGAAAAAGGCTTAGACGTACGCGCCATACTCGCGCCGACCGTCGCGGCAGGCAGCGAGCGGCTGCGCATTTGTATTCATGCGTACAACACCGCGCAAGAGATGGAACATTTGCGCAAAAGCATCTAAAAAAGCGCAAACATCAAGTAAATATGTACAAAAACGGATTATTTCACCGTAATTCGTATCGCGTCGCTTTTGTCTTTATCCGAAATCATAATCAAGGTTTCGGGTGGCGAAATGCCGTCGTCGAGTGTAATAGCGGCGGTGCAAGGCGGATTTGTACCCAAATCCTCTGCAAATATTTCTAGTATATTTTCGCCTTTATCGAGTTGCAATAAATACTCCGCTTTTTTATTCAAAACGGGTACGTTTTTGTACAGCCACTTACCGTTTAGCTTCAACGACACCACGTCGCCGTCTTGCAGACGGTCGTCCCACAACAACATTTTTACTTTATTTACTGGCGTTTTAATGTCTTTTCTGACCTCAAAAGCACGCTTTTCCTCCACTTGCGCAACGACGGCTGACTCCACGACTTTCGCCTTTGGTTTCGGTGTTTTCGCTTTGGCTATTTTGGGTATTGCCTTGGTACTTTGTTTATTTGGCGACGGTTTGAGCGAAGCAATAGCGGCGATAGCAGCAGGCGAAAGCACCTGTTTTCTACTAATATCCACCTTATATACGTCGTATTCGCAGGCTTTTGCGCCGTTATATTCTATCAAATCAATAAAATCTACGTCTTCGGGCAACGGCGTGAAATACAACTGAAAAACGACCACTTGTCTGCCGCGCACCAATTTTGCATCGGGTAATTCCGCACAGCGAAACCCGTTTTTTATTACATCATACATCGGTATATTTTGGGTGCTAACGATAGAAGCGACTTTTTTTCCGCCCGACATCAGCTTAAACGAATTACAGATAGAAATCAGCGTTTCGTCTTTGTTTTTATTCGTAAAACTCATCGTCACTACCGTAAACTGTGGCGTGCGCTCCACTTTTTCTATTAGTAAAGTGGAGAACGAACGCTCCGCGTAGCGCGGTTTTTCCGCCACCCAATACTTGCCCGCGCCACGTTGCGCGAAAGCGAATTGTTGCAACAAAATAAAGAATGCAGCTAAGGCAATCCGTGTCATAGTATAGTTTTAATTGGAATGATGTGTATATTTGAATTTATTTTAAATTATAAAATAAAAAACAAAACTACAATAAAATACGACGCAATGGGATTTTCACACCTTGTTTTAACTTGATTTTATGATTTTTACATTAATCCGCTTTAACAAATTTGCGACTTAGTACGCCTTCCGCCGTCTGCAATTGCAGTGTATAAATACCGTTCGGCAACGCAGCGACCTCTATATTAGCATTAATATAAGTATTTTCGGGTGTTAAAACGCTGCTGTACCACGTTTTTCCTACCATATCGGTCAATACACAAGTGATTTTTGCATTATTTTTGCTCGTATTCGCGTTTACGCGCAATATCGAGGAGGTTGGATTTGGTGAAAGCGTTACACGCTCGAGACCTGTTGCGTTATCAGTTGCCACAAAGCAAATATTATTCACATTCCACGCCAATTCTGCCCATTCTGGGTGTTCTACATAAGGATTTGAGTTGCCTTGCGCAGTTTTTATTTTATTATTTCGCAATATTTCTGCTGCGTCTGGCGGATCTTGCGCGTTCCATGCAAGGGCTTGTTGTATCGACATCACACTCGTAATCGCGCCTGCTTGCGTCGGATACATCGTATAAAAATACATCACCGCTCGGGCGCAATTGCCCTTATGCACCTCACGCGGCTCGAAGTAGCCCGTACCGTTCGAGTACACTAACGACTCGCCATAGTCATCGATATTTGTGGTCGGAATCGTCGTCTGACTCGTCGCTTTATACACCCAAGTCGTCGTGCGAAAATCGGGAATTTCGGCAAACGGATAGTTGCTACGCAGGCTGTTCCATGTACCATAAACTGGAAAAAGATGGTGAATATCGCTCAACATTGGCTCTGCGCTATTAAAAAACGACTGCGGAACGGAGTGTTCGCAGTTCATCGGCGCAGGATTTGTGGTTTGTGTGCCGCGAGTGAGCCGCAGCTTGTAGCCCGAATAAATACAAGTGAGCGTGTCGTTCGGGTTGTCTATGTCGGCATACATTTTCTTACGCGAATTGGTGTAGCCGACTTGCGAAAACTTGCCATTATAGTAGGTTGTTTTGAGCCAATCGCGCATCTGCTCGCAAGTAGCACCCACAGGCGGCGTTTGCGCAAAAGCTTTTGCCGTTGCCAAAACAAAAATCAGCACTAATAAAATTGTCTTTTTCATAATATTTATAGATTTGTAATCTTAGATTTTTTGTAATGTGATGACAAAGTTAGGCTAAAATAGGCAATTTATATTCACATTCCAATAAAAATTCTATTGCTTCTATCTGCCGTTTCGCTGCCGCAATGCTTTCTGCCCAAGTGTATAAGCCGTGCGCGGAGAGCAAAAAGGCTTGCATCGTAGGCTGTTTTGTTTGCCAATAAGTGTCTATATCCGCGCTCAATGCAATCATATTCTGCGAATTTGCGAATATTGGTATGGTAAAATTAGCTTCATGAGTAGTGATATTTTCTATGGCTTTTAATAATTCATAATCTTTAATATTAACTGCATTTTTGTACTTTTTAGACAATATAGTATTGTAAATACTGTGTGTATGCAATATACATTTGGCTTTTGGTGCATTTTTGTAAATCAAACAATGCAGCAATGTTTCGGCAGAAGTGCGGCGCGTATCTGCTATCGGCGCGCCGTCGGCGGTGACGTGTATCAAATGCTCAGGCGCGAAAATGGCTTTATCAACGCCGCTTTCCGAAATATAAAAATCGCTATCCGCCTCCGATACTCGAAACGAGTAGTTAGATGACGTAGCAGGCGCGTAGCCTTTTTGGTACAAAAAATGTACCGCGTCGGTGAGTTCTTTTTTTAGGTTTTCCAATTTTTATACCCTAATATACTTAGTTTCCAATGACAAAGATAGTACTTTTATTATGTTTTATAAATATTTTATATCCATATATTTTCCTTTTTGGTACTTTCACCAAAAAGGCATACCTTTGTCATATGAAAATGAATAATAGAAGGCAAAGGTCTTTTAAACATATTAGCGTTAGTCTAAAAATATCCACACGTCGAGAAAATCCGCAAAATTTAATGATGTGTATATGGG
>JAYWGJ010000196.1:0-2465 GCA_043778315.1 Saprospiraceae bacterium
GTATTTTTGTCCTGCGGCAAGCGCAAGGTCAATCCAAAAATAATCTCCGTTTTGCGATTTTTTGAGCTGATACGCGCCGCTCGGAGTCCAATTATTGAAACTACCAATCACATAAACAGAGCTTTTGCCTGGCGCGACCAATTTTAGGCGGACGTTGCCGCCACCATTATAATTGATACCGTTTTTGGTATTCGCGGGCGCGTCTTGCACCAAAGCGGCATTTGGTATGATAAAATGATAAAAAGCGGTGTCTTTTAAGCCCGTACCCGTTTGTGCGGTGAACGTAACGGTATGATTACCCGCGCTCAACGCGGCGGTAATAGGTAGTGAGTATTGCAACGCGTTGACAGTAGTTGCCGAATTGATAGGCGTGCCGTCCAATAAAAATTGTAGATTAGCGGATTGCGAGGCGTTCGCTAAAAGCGGAATATTATCGTTTACGTTGTAAACGCCGTAGTCGTTCGCAGGCGTTTGAAACGCGGTTTGCAGCACGCCAGAAGAGTACAAATCGGCAAAAATATCGCCGCCTGCCGCCGTTTTGCCTTCGGGTGTACCCGTAGCACCGCGAAAAACCATCGCCAATTTTTGCGCAGTTTCGCTGCCGTTCGTCATATTATAAAATGCGCGTGCGCCGCCCGTAATAACCACCGTATAGAGGTTCGGGTTTACTGCGTCGCGAATCATTTTACAAGCGGGCAGATTAGTTGCCCAAGCCGCTTTTACATACTTCCAATCGGCAGTAGTTGTACTCAAATTGGTGATAACGCCCGTGTGTATATACACGTCGCCTGTGAAGCCGAACAAGCCGCGACTACCCTGCGACGCATCAAAAGTGACGGTAACGGGGTCGGTTTCGGTAGGGAAAGCAGGCGTAGTGTACACCACTTGCGCCGTTGCGATATTAGCCCAAAGGCATAAAAAAAGTAAAAAAATAGGACTCCGTTTCATAAAGGCTTTCATATTTAAGGGATTTAGATTATTGGTAAAAGGGATTTTTTATTTGATTGGCGTAAATGGATAAAGTTGTATTAGAATTATAATATTATTACCTCACGTTACGCAGCAGTTATTTTGTATCGGAATAATGAGAGTAATAGGTTTAAGTGGTATTGTCTTTTCGAGAGTGAAAAATAAAGTCGAGAGCTTAGGGGCGGGCGACCGACCTATTAGAGTTGTCGGCGGGAACGGAGCATAAAAAGGTGATAAACAGCGCACTGTTCGAAGCGCGACCATTTGGGAGCTGCAAGTTTGGGCTGTGTTCCCTTTTTCTGCGGAGAGCAGCCTGACAAGTCTAATAAGTCTTGATTTTTGTTTCTTTTTATCAAGAAAAAGAGAAATAAGTGACCCATCTGCATAATATCAATTCGCTAATCAATTTTGATGCAAACAAACCTAATGCCGCCACAAAGATAACGCAAACCGCTAACTTATACTATATACTACCTTTTTCGTAGCAACTTATCATAAAAAAACACTACTTTTGTGCCAATAATTTCTACAATAATCAAATAATATATAGCTGAAATAAATTAATAGCGATTATTTATCTACACTCAAAAAATAGATTAAATCTTCGCAAGCCTCCCCCAGCCCCTCCATTAGGAGGGTAGCAGCTACGTTTCAACTATTTTTTTTCGTTCCCGATAATCACTATTAATTTAAAACATACACTATGAGGGTTTTAAGCTGCATACAACCGACTGGGCAGATACATTTTGGCAACTATTTTGGCGCGGTACAAAACTGGGTTCGGCTACAAGCCGAGTACGAATGTTTTTATGGCATCGTAAATTATCACGCTATGACCATGCCGTTCACCGCCAAAAACCTGAGCGAAAACTCGTGGGACTTGGCGTTTAGCCTAATGGCGTTGGGTTTGAAGCCCGAAACGCTGTTTATACAGTCGCTCGTACCCGAACACGCTGAACTTTCGTGGATATTTAATTGTTTTTGTTCGTATGGCGAATTGTCGCGTATGACGCAATTCAAAGACAAGAGCGAACAGGTGAAAGGCGACGACAGCGAAGCGTTTATCAGCTCGGGATTGTTCACTTATCCCGTGCTGCAAGCGGCGGATATATTGATATACAAGGCTGATTTTGTGCCAGTTGGCAAAGACCAAGAGCAACATTTGGAGCTGACGCGACACATCGCAGCGCGATTTAATCACCTCACGGGCAGCGAATATTTCAAGCTGCCAGCCGCCTTGCTCACCGAAACGCCCAAAATCGTTTCGCCTGCCGACCCAACCAAAAAGATGAGTAAATCGTTGGGCGACAAGCATTATATCAACGTTTTTGCGGAAGAAGCGGTGTTGCGTAAGCAAATAAAATCGGCGGTCACGGATAGCGGTGTAGCGGGTAAAGGGAACGTCGGCGACGCGGTAGCGGGCGAGATGAGCGTGGGCGTAGAAAACCTGTTTACGCTACTCAAAGCGGCGAACGCCACCGACGATTACGCTACGC
>JAYWGJ010000197.1:0-6676 GCA_043778315.1 Saprospiraceae bacterium
GCTTTAAAAACGGCTTGGGAACAAATTAAGTTATTAAAACAGCAGTGCCTAAAAAATAATATTCATTTACCAAATTTTTGCACTGCGTAATGTCAGTTATAATTATTAAAAAGATAAAGTGTTGTTATACAAAGGTAAAGTATTTGTTGATACGAAAGGTTTATTGTAACATAGGAAATCGTATAATGGTATGGTAAAGACAAGGCATGCCTCGTCTCTACGCGGGGAAATCAAAATCTATTCCATTACTACCTCTTTCTTCTCCGCCACCATTCGCGACACTATCATTATTGTCAGCAGCCCCAGCACCATACTAAACGTGCGAAACGGGAACAGCACTACGCCCTGCTCTATCATCGGGTAAGGCAAAATAGTAGGCAGTCCGATGGTCGGCTCGCCGCCGCCAAACCGCAATATAAAGGATACCAACATACCTGCGCCTGCACCTATTCGGTGCGCTCGCTTGTCAAATAGCGCAGTAACTAATTGTGGAAACAAAATACAGTATATGAAGTCGCTGCATAGCACCCACAAGACATAAACACTTTTATACTCCAAAGCGAGTATCGTAGCCGCTACACCCACCACGAGTACGGAGCGTTTGATGACGCGTTCTATCGCTTTCGGCGACGCATCGGGGCGAAAGAGTCTATGATAAATGTTCCACGACACCATACTCGACACCGAGAGCATCGACGCGTCGGTAGAAGACATCACCGCCGCCGCTATTACGGCTAATCCTATCGTCGCTATCAATGGTGGTGTTAGGTATTTGATGACATAAGGGAGCGTCATCACGGCTTCGGCAGGTGCGGTAGCCCCTACGCTGCTCCAATCTACCACATCGCCCACCATACCCAGTATTGCCGCAGGTATCGCCGCACCTATACACAGCACCCCAGCCCATATACTTAGCCACTGCGCGGCTCGCTCGCTCCGTGCCGAAAGGACGCGTTGAAAATATACCTGCCACGGTATTCCGCCTAATATCAATAAGAGCGCGATGTCTATCCAGTTCCAAATCTTATTGCCCCACGAGCCGTCGAGCGGCGGTAGGAGCGTCGCTAACGCGCCTTTTTTTGCCGTGTAGTCTATCCAAACCTGATGCAGTCCACCGCAATGTTGCAGCGCAAAAGGTAGTATCAGGTATAGCCCAATGAATAAAAATATGAGTTGGAATACGTCGGTAAGGGCAACCGCCCACAAGCCCCCGAGCATCGTATAAGTGATGGTGACCGTCGCCGAAATCACAATCGCCCAGTTAAAGTCTAATCCGATGACCGTAGAAAACGTACTGCCTAAGGCGGTGAGTACCGCCGCCGTCCAAAATATCTCCCCGGTGAGGGCAGGCAGAAACGAGAGGGTCGCTATTGTTTTGCCGAACCGTTGCTCTATCGGGTCGAGCATCGTTTTATAGCCGCCGCGCCACATCGGGCGCGCAAAAAATAGTCCGCCCAATAATAAACTTAGCGCGTAGCACCAAGGAGCTTGCACCCACACCAAACCTTGCGAGGCGGTCGCCTCCGCCGTACCGTTGATGTACGAGCCGTCTATCCACGTCGCTGCCATCGTAAACATACCCACCCAAAGCGGTACGGATTTGCTCGCCACCAGCACGTCCTCCGCCGTGTCACTTCGCTTAAAGTTCTCGGCGTAAGCTCCCAAAAAGAAAACAATGCCGTAAAACACGATAATAGCCGCGTAACTGTACCAAACGACGTGCTTCCCTGTCAGATACAAGCCTACCCCTAACGCAATCATTAAGCCTACCATTATCGCCGTAGGGCGTAGCGCGTGTAATATCTTTTGCATCATCGGTATTGTTTATTTATTGGAATAAAAAATATAAAATAATTACTTATTTAATTAGTCACATTTTGAGACTTTGGCTTGATTTTTGTTTTACCAAAAAGAACACACTTAAACTTATTTATAAATTATAAAATTACAATTATATGACAAAAAAAGTGTATTTTAGTGTAAAAATTAAGAAATTTTTAATAATAAAGTCATATTTTAAATTTTAGAGCAATAAAATACAATAAACCTCTACAACTAATATAGGTATAGAAAATACTAATAAAATATATTTTTCATTTTTTGTTTAACTTTACCCACTCACAAATTTTAAAAATTATGTATAAAGTTTTTGAAATATATGCTTAAATCATCAAAAATAATTTGCGAACATACACACAATTGATTAACTTTGTGCAGTTTTATAGCGTTTTTTTATAAAGATATTTATAAATGCTATATTACTACCCATTACAACTCTATTTATTCCTCATTTTTTTAAACAGTTCAATTATGCAAAATCTACCTCTACTAAGCTCATTCGCAAGCAGTGCGGTACGCGCAGCAACCCATCGTTGGCAGTGTCTATTATTTGCAATAGTAGCACTCCCGTTCATGGCAGCCGCTACCCCGCACCAACCCGACTGCGTATTCACGCCTGTTATTACAGGCAACTTGCAGCTTTGCCCCACCACCAGCCTCACCAACTACGCCACCACTACCCTATCGGCAGCAGGCGCAACCGCTTACGCTTGGAGTACGGGCGCAACAACGCCTAATATTAGCGTTGCCACACCCGGCAGCTACACCGTCACCGCTACCGCTACAAGCGGTTGTGTAGGTACGGCTTCGGTCACGGTTATCGGTTCGGGTCCAACAAGTGCGGGTAGCATCGGCTACGACGAGGTCGGCTGCGGTTCACCGTGGAATCCTTCCAATATCGTAAGTACCGCGCCCGCTTCGGGCAACGCCGCAGGCACTACCTTAGAGTATGTGTGGATATTCACCACCGACCCTAACACCGTGAGCGGCGGTGCAAATAATTTTAGTGCTATCGGTACGGCTACCAACGTATCTTTTGACCCAGGTCCAATCACCCAAACCACTTGGTTTCGGCGGTGTGTCCGCGTCGTCGGCTGTGCTTTCTATGCAGGCGAAACAGGTTGGGTCAAAAAAGAAATCCGCCCAGGTGCGACGGCTGCCATCACAGGCAGGTCTGTTTTTTGCGAAGGTGAGAGCAGTACGCTTACCGCAACGGGCGGCGGCAGCTACCGATGGAGCAACGGCGCAACAACCGCCGCGACCACTATCTCGGCAAGCGGTACTTACACCGTCACCGTCACTAATGCGAACGGCTGTACGGCTTCTACCAACGTCTTGATTATCGTTCATGCCCTCCCACAACCCGTTATATTGGGTAGTTCTGATGTTTGCGGAACGGCTACTACCTTGCTTACCGCAACGGGCGGCGACACCTATATATGGAGTACAGGCGCGACAACGGCGGCTATCGTTGTGGGCGGCGGCGCGTACACCGTCACGGCGTATAGTATTCATAATTGTACGGCAACGGTAAGCAAAGTGGTCAAATCAAGACCAAATCCAACGCTCACCGTCGCAGGCGCAACCGCGTTTTGTGCGGGTAGTTCTACTACGCTTATCGCAACAAGCGACGGTACAATCCTTTGGAGTACTGGTGCAACCACCGCAAGCATCACTGTAAATACAGCAGGTTTGTATAGCGTTACCGCAACAAGTACTTTCGGTTGCAAAACCGTTAAATATATTCAAGTTGCCACTAATAGCGCAACCGCGTCTATCGCAGGCGGCGGCGCGGTTTGTAACGGCATAACTTCGACGCTCACCGCAACAGGCGGCGGTACTTATGCTTGGTCAAACGGCGCGACAAGCGCAGCTATTACCGTGGCAGCAGGTACTTACACCGTTACGGTTACGAATAACGGTTGTGTTGCGACAGCTACAAAAACCATTACAAACACAGCAGTTACCGCGTCTATCGCAGGCGGCGGCGCGGTTTGTAACGGCGCAACCTCGACGCTTACCGCAACGGGCGGCGGTACTTACGCATGGTCGAACGGCGCGACAAGCGCGGCTATTACCGTAGGGGCAGGTACTTATACCGTGACGGTTACGAATAACGGTTGCACCGCAACCGCAACAAAAACCATCACAAACACAACAGTTACCGCGTCTATCGCAGGCGGCGGCGCGGTTTGTAACGGCGCAACCTCGACGCTTACCGCAACAGGCGGAGGTACTTACGCATGGTCGAACGGCGCGACAAGCGCAGCTATCACCGTGGCAGCAGGTACTTATACCGTGACTGTTACGAACGGCGGTTGTGTTGCGACAGCTACAAAAACCATCACAAATACAGCAATTACCGCGTCTATCGCAGGCGGCGGCGCGGTTTGTAACGGCGCAACTGCTACGCTTACCGCAACAGGCGGAGGCGCAGGTAGTAACGCCTACTTATGGTCGAACGGCGCGACAAGCGCGGCTATCACCGTAGGTGCAGGTACTTACACCGTTACGGTTACTAATAACGGTTGCACCGCAACCGCAGCAGCAACAGTAACAACAGCCGCTAATCCTATACCAACTATCACTTGTAAAAACGTGGTTTGTTTGGGCGAAAGCGTTACCATAACCGCAGCAGGCGGCGGCACTTACGCATGGTCGAACGGTTCGGTAGCTGCGGTATTTACCGTGACACCAACCACAACTACTACTTACACTGTTACGGTTACGAACGCAGCAGGTTGTACTGCAAGCGTTTCGCGCACCGTTACGGTACGTCCTACGCCCTCTGCGAGTATTAGCGGAAACGCTGCTATTTGCAACGGCGGTACTACCACCCTCACCGCAGCAAGCAACGGCGCAACCGTGAGTTATGCGTGGAATACAGGCGTATTAACTAATGTAATCACGGTAAATCCTACCGCTACTACTACTTATACCGTTACGGTTACAAACGAGTTCGGTTGCACGGCAGTAGCGACTAAAACCGTGACCGTAGGGCAAGCACCTACGCCAGCTATCACCGGCGTAAGCCCTATTTGTGCAGGTAGCAGTACTCTGCTTACCGCAACAGGTGGCAGCGCAGGTAATATTAGCTACGCTTGGAGCAACGGCACAACTGCCGCTACTACAACGGTATCGCCTACGGCAACCACAACTTATACCGTCACCGCTACATCGGCAACGGGCTGTACAGCTACGGCAACCAAAGTAGTTTCGGTACAAGCTGCACCTACGGCAGTCATTGCGGGTAACACAAGCATCTGTTTGGGTAGCAATACCACATTGACCGCTTCCGGTGGTTTCAGCTATGCGTGGAGCAACGGCGCAGGCTCGGCAGCTACTACGGTAGCACCGAGTGCAACAACTACTTATACTGTTACCGCTACTAGTTTGGCAGGTTGCAAAGCCACCAAATCTATTACCGTGATAGTCAATAGCATTGCTTTACAGCCAATGGCGAACGTGGCGATATGTGCAGGCAACAGCGCGACCGTCGGTTATACCTCAACGGGCTTGACCTACGCATGGAGCAACGGCGCGACGACAGGTCGAATTATGGTTGCGCCTACGGCGACGACTATTTACACCGTTACCGCTACGACAGCAGCAGGTTGTACTGCAACTGCAAGCGTAACCATTAGCATCAATCCGAACCCTACGGTTTCGGTGAATAGCACGGCGGTATGTGCAGGCGCAAGCGCAATACTTTCTACCAATACTACTAATACCGCTTCATTAGCATGGAGCAACGGCGGTACAGGTGCGTCTATTAGTGTTGCGCCAAGCAGCACAACGACCTACACCGTGACCGCTACTTCCGCCAACGGCTGTAAAGCAACTGCAAGCGGCGTAGTAACTATCAACGCATTACCAACGGTGACTATTACGGGCAACCGTACTTTGTGTGCAGGTGGCAATACGACGCTTACCGCAACAGGTGGTACAGCTTTTGTTTGGGACAACGGCTCGGCAACTGCCGCTATTACGGTTGCGCCAAGCACAACCACAACCTACTATGTGACGGTGGGTACGGCGAACGGTTGTATCGGCAACGGCAGCGCGACGGTGGTCGTTAATTCATTGCCAAACCCGAGCATTTCGGGAGTGACGACGGTTTGTGCAGGTCAGACTGCTTCGCTTACCGCAACGGGTGGCAACACCTACGCATGGAGCAACGGCGCAGCTACCGCTACTATTTCGGTAACGGCAACCGCTACTACTACTTATACGGTTACGGCTACGAATGGCTTTGGTTGTACCAAAACCTTAGCACAAACGGTGACGGTGAACGCACTACCTATTGTTGCGATAAGCGGCAACACATCTATATGTGCAGGCAGCATTACTACCCTCACGGCGAGCGGCGGTACGAGCTACTTCTGGAATCCGCAAGTATCGGGAGCAGCGATAACCATTGCGCCTACGGCGACCACTATATATATAGTGACGGTGACGAACAGCAGAGGTTGCACGGCTACCAAAGCGGTGACGGTGACGGTAAACCCGACCCCGACCCCGAGCGTGACAGGTACAACGACGATATGCGCAGGCAGCAGCACTACGCTCACCGCAGCAGGGGGCAGCAGCTACGCATGGAGTACAGGCGGAGCTACCGCAATTATAACGGCATCGCCTACTGTAAATACGATTTATACGGTAACGATAACGAATACAGCAGGTTGCACGGCTACCGCGAGTGTTGCGGTGCGGGTATTAGCTGCGCCGACAGTGGCGTTCACGAACACACAACCAATAGCAATATGCGCGGGTACTTGTACCTTAGTATGCGCTACGGGCGGCGGCAGCTATGTATGGAATACGGCAGCTACAACGC
>JAYWGJ010000198.1:0-6650 GCA_043778315.1 Saprospiraceae bacterium
CTCGTGCGCTTCGATATTTTGGAGGCGCGGATTACCAATTTGGAAGTAATAGAATTGAGGTGAATAGTAAAATAAAGCAAATTGCCTTTTTATGTCCATTTTTTATTACTTTTGTGACGTGTAAACGAATATAGTTACTATAAAAAATCGCACCAAAAAATAAAAAATATGATTATATACAATGTCACATTAAAAATAGAAACTTCGGTGGCTACCGATTGGCTGCAATGGATGAAAACGGAGCATATTCCGGAGGTATTGGCGACCAATTGTTTTACAAAAAACCGTATCTTGCGCCTTTTAGAGCAGGACGATAGCGACGGTTTAACTTTTGCTGTACAATACGAATGCGCGGATATGGCAACCTATCGGCGTTACCAAAAAGACTTCGCGCCTACCTTGCAAAAAGAACATACCAAACGTTACGATGGGCAGTTTGTGGCGTTCAGAACGCTGCTCGAGCAAATTTGATTATATATCAAAATTATAAAAAATATTTTTAAAATGTTGATAATCAATTAATTGCAATAAATTATTGATTTTATATTATTACAATAACTCCTCTTATGTCAGAAAACAATACCATGTCTTTGCGCGAACGACGCGGCGAACTACACACCAAATTGATTGGTTATATGTGGGGATTTGTCAAGTACGGCTTGATAACCTTAGTTGGCTTTTTAGCCTATTTATACATTTTTGAGCTGCCTAAATTTTCGGAGATAGAAAACCCAAAAAGTGTAGTTGCGTCGGAAGTCCTTGCTGCCGACGGCACGAGTTTGGGACGATATTACCTAGAAAACCGCGTTCCTGCGCGCTACACCGACCTACCTAAACACATGGTCGATGCGTTGGTGGCAACCGAAGATGAGCGGTTTTTGGAACACTCTGGCGTGGATATGCGCGCTATCGCGCGCTCCGCGTCGGGCGTATTCACGGGTAGCGCGAAGGGCGGCGCGTCGACGGTATCGCAGCAATTAGCCAAATTATTATTTGAGCGTCCGAAACGCGAAGGCATCAACCGCTTGGTGTGGCCCTTTGTGATGTTCAAAACCAAGATAAAAGAGTGGCTTGTCGCAATAGAATTGGAACGTCGCTATACAAAAGAGGAGATTGTGGCGATGTATTTTAATAAATTCAACTTTATTTACGGCGCGTATGGCGTAAAAACGGCATCAGAAATTTATTTTGGCAAAACGCCGCAAGACCTAAAAATAGAGGAGTCGGCGATGCTCGTCGGTATGTTGCAAAACCCCGCAAAATGGAATCCGAAACGGTTTCCCGAAGCAGCGCGCAAGCGCAGAGAGATTGTGTTGAAACAAATGCAAAAAAAAGGTTTTATCAATCAAGCGCAATACGACTCGTTGCGCCGCCTGCCGCTCGATATGTCGCGGTTCAAAGTACGCGACCATAAAGACGGCATCGCGCCGTACTTCCGCGAGGAACTCCGCAAAGAGGTAGCCAAATTGCTGAAAGACGTAAAAAAATCGGACGGAACGGGCTACGAATTATATACCGACGGCTTAAAAATACACACCACTATCGTACCCAAAATGCAGCAATACGCAGAGGAAGCGGTGTACGAACATTTTAAAAAACTGCAACCCGTACTGCTCGCGCACTGGAACAAAATGGACCCGTGGACTTACAAACAGAACGGCGTGGACGACTCGGAGATATTAGTGCGCAAAAAAATTTTTGAGGCGCAGGTGCGCAACAGCGACCGTTACCAAACTATACGCGATAAATATATGCCTTCGGCGAACGATTTGGAGTTGCGCGAAAGCGATATTGACCGCATTTTTGAAGCCAAACAAAAAGGCGACCGCTTGATTAGCGAATGGGTGCGCAATAAATTTATCACCGAAGAGCTGGCAACAAAATATCGCGAAGCGTTGAAACCTGAAAATTTTACAAAATTAGAAGCAGAATTTAAGAAAACGCAACTCACCGCCGACCGACAGTTTAGTACGCCGACCAAAATGAAAGTGTTTGCCTACAAGCTGCCCGATATGGAAAAAGACACGACTATCACGCCGCGTGACTCGGTGCGTTATCACCGCATGATGCTGCAAGTAGGCATGATGGCGGTCGACCCGCATACGGGCTATGTGCAGGCGTGGGTAGGCGGACCTGGTTTTAATTGGTTCAAATATGACCACGTCAATCCAGGCGCGGCGCGGCAGGTCGGCTCTACTTTTAAGCCGTATTTATATGCGTTGAGCATTCAAGAGCGGAGTTATTCGCCTTGTTTCGAGGTCGTAGATAGACAAATTGTGTTCCCGCGTGGCTCGTTTGGTATGCCTACCGCTTGGTCGCCCGACAATGCGGGCGGTGGTTTTAGCGGCGCGTCGTTTACACTTTACGACGCTTTAATGTACTCAAAAAACTCGGTCTCGGCGTACCTGATGAAGGATTTGGGCGATACCAAACCGTTACGAAATTTTATCGCTCGTATGGGCATCGACACGACTCGCGTACCCGCAAAGCCTTCTATCTGTTTGGGTGCCTGCGAAATATCGGTATTTGAAATGACAGGCGCATACTCCACTTTTGCGAATGATGGCATTTATGCCAAGCCGATTTTTGTGACCAAAATAGAAGACAAAAGCGGCAACCCGATTTTTGAGTCGGTGCAAGAGCAGACGCGCGTTCTCACCAAAGACGCGAATTTTGTGATGACCAAAATGCTCGAACACGTCATACGCGGTGCGAAAGGCACGCCCGAATTTGGCGATATAAAAAGTACCGTTGGTGGCAAAACAGGCACTACGAACTACGCCGCCGACTGTTGGTTTATGGGCATCACGCCCAACCTCGTAGTGGGTATATGGACGGGCTGCGACGACCGTTGGATACGCTTCCGCGACCTCACTTTCGGGCAAGGCGGCAAGCAGGCGCGTCCTATTTTCTCTAAGTTTTTGCACAAATTGGAAGCCGACCCGCTCTCGGGCTATGTGGTGGTAGATACTGGTTTTGCGAAGCCAAACCGACAGTTAGAAATAGAAGTGGATTGCGGTAAATATCGCGGCGGCGGCGCAGGTATTAACATCGATAACTTCAAAGAAGAACCCGTAAAACCAAAAGAACCACAAGGCGCAGACCCAAATCATGGCGATGCGTTCGAATAGGCATTTATATTATAGATATATATTTATTTTATAATACAAAAAATATTTTATGAATATTACTCAAAAAAAACAATTTTAATCATGCAAAAATCAATTTATTTATTGCTTGTCGCGACGGCAGCTTACGCCCTCACGGCTTGCGATGCGAGTAAAAAAACAACGAAAGTAGAGGAAAAAGTCATAGAGCGGACGATGCCCGAAGTGATAGTGACGGACACCAAAATAGATAAGGCGGCTGCGCCCAAAGTGTATAGTTTGGCGGAGTACAACCCGTCGGCGAAACGCCTAAGCGACCTTATTCATACGCAATTAGAGGTTGGTTTTGATTGGGAAAAGCAGCACCTTATCGGTAAAGCAACTATCACAGCAAAACCGTATTTTTACCCGTCCGATTTGTTAGTTTTAGACGCTCGCGGATTTGACATAAAAAGCGTTGGTTTACAAGCAAAAAAAGCTGTTTCGAAGCTAAAATACGCTTACGACGGCGAAAAATTGAACATCACGCTCGACCGCGTGTATAAAAATACGGAGGAATATACCATCGTTATCGAGTACGTTGCCAAACCCGAAGAGCGCAAAAGCATCGGCGGTTCGGCGGCTATCACGTCTGATAAAGGTTTGTATTTTATTAACCCGAAAGGGGAAGAAAAAAATAAACCGAAGCAGATATGGACGCAAGGCGAAACGGAGTCGAGTTCGTACTGGTTTCCGACCATCGACAAGCCGAATGAGCGGTGTACCCAAGAAATCTACATCACGGTAGAAGACAAATATAAGACGTTGTCGAATGGTGTGATGCTGTCGTCAAAGAAAAACGCAGACGGCACACGCACCGATTATTGGAAGATGGACAAGCCGCACGCGCCGTATTTATTTATGATGGCGGTAGGCGAATTTGCGGTAGTGAAAGACAAATGGCGCGACCGCGAAATGCTGTATTATGTAGAACCTGCCTACGAAAAAGACGCGAAAGCGATATATAATAACGCGCCCGAAATCATCGAGTTTTTCTCTACGCGCTTAGGCGTGGAGTATCCATGGTCAAAAATGGCACATATTATAGTCCGCGACTACGTTTCTGGTGCGATGGAAAACACGTCTGCGATTGTTTATGGCGATTTTTGCCAAAAAAATGCCCGCGAACTGATGGACGCGCCGAATGATAATATCATCGCGCACGAGACTTTTCACCACTGGTTTGGCGACTTAGTGACGTGCGAAAGTTGGTCAAATTTGACGGTAAACGAGTCGTTCGCTAACTATTCAGAATACCTTTGGCAAGAATATAAGTACGGTCGCGACGCTGCCGACGAGCATTTATTGGAGGATTTTCAAGGTTATGTGGGGCAATCTCGCGGCGGCAAAAACCACCCTTTGGTGCATTTTGGCTACCACGACCGCGAGGATATGTTTGATGCGATAAGCTATAATAAAGGCGGTTGCACCTTGCATCAATTGCGCAAATACTTGGGCGACGATGCTTTTTTTGCAGGCTTGAAAGAGTATTTGACGACCAATCAGTACAGCACGGGGGAGGCGCATCAGTTGCGTTTGGCGTTTGAAAAAACAACGGGCGAAGACCTCAGTTGGTATTTCAATCAATGGTATTTTAATCAGGGTCACCCAACACTCGATATCGCTTATGCTTATGATGGAATGAATAAAAAAATGAACGTCACTATCAAGCAAACGCAAGACCCCGAAAAGTTTTTGCCGATATACGAACTGTATTTAGATACTGATATTTATAATACCGAAAAAGACAAATCGTCGGAGCGCATACACCTCACAAAACGCGAAGAAACGTTTTCTTTTGACGCGCCTACGCGACCAAAATTAGTGAATATCGATGCACAAAAATCGATGGTTGGTACTAAAAAAGACAATCATACAGACGAGGAGTGGCTGTTTCAGTTTTACCACGCGCCGCTTTATTTAGACCGTTTGGAGTCCATAAAAGCCTTAAAAAGTAAGGCTTCAAGTAATCCATTGGTGCAAAAAATGCTCGCCGACGCGCTCAACGACCCTTTTCAAGGTATCCGCGAGATGGTGTTGAGTTCGGCTGATTTGAAAAACAGCGACGTGACCGCCAAAATAGCGAGTTTGGCAACGACCGACCCTGCGCCCAAAGTACGCGCAGCAGCACTTTCTACCTTAGCGGAAACCAAGAACGCGGCGTATTTGGATTTAGCCAAAAAGGCGGTCGCGAACACGAAAGAATCTTACGGCGTGGTGAGCGCGGGTCTGCAATTACTGCAAGCTTTGGACGCGAGCGCGGCGCTTGCGGCAGCGAAAAGTTTGGAGAACGAAAAAGTGGGCAGTTTGCTCGAGGGCGTAGGCAAAATATATGCAGGTACGGGCGACCAAAAATACCGCTCGTTTTTCGAGAGCCGATTCGATATTCCTGTCGGCGCAAGCGCAATGGGTTTCATTGAAAATTACTTAGAGTTGCTCAAAAAAGCACCCGTAGCAGAGCAACTTACAGGCGCGAAAACCTTAGAAGGTATGGCTACCGATATGGGACGTTCGCTGTATTTGCGTTTTGGTTCGGCACGCGCTGTGAAGGAACTCCGCGACAGCGCGACGGGAGATACACAAAAAGCATTGCAAGTTATTTTAGATAACATCAAAGCGAAAGAAACGAGCAAGATGCTTCAAGGCTATTATTCAGGATTTTAAATATATGGATTAAAAATAATGTATTTTTAGAATAAGTTTTAAAAACTGTCATAAAATTGTCATAAAAGCCAATATTTTCTAAGAGGAGATATTGGTTTTTTGTTTTTGGAACGAAAATTGCAGACCAATAATAGTAATTGTAATCTATTCGTTTGAGAATTGTTTGTGGTTACATTTTAAAAAATAAGTGTTCATTTTTCGCATCACACCTATAATTTTTGCCAAAATGCAGACAGAGACCTCCCTTTTATACCAAAACAGCAATTCAAATTTCATGATTCAACGTATCCAAACCGTTTATTTATTAATGGCGGCACTCTGTTCGGGCTGCGCCTTGTTTTTTCCGTTTTTCACGGGTGATACGATACCTAATGTGCCTATTTTTGCTGATGGCGTTTACAATACGCAAGACCATGTGAGCTTGATGGGCGTGGCTACGGTGGCTATCCTCGATGCGTTAATGACCGTTTTTCTGTATAAAAACAGAAAACAACAAGCCTTGCTATCCCTTTTTGTGGCGGTTGCGAATATCGCTTTTATCGCTATCATGTTGGTTTTGTTGAATAGCCAGATGAATTTTGGCGATGCAATTCATAAATTACACTTAGGTATGGGTGCTATTATGCCCGTTTTGAGTGTTGTTTTTGCAATTATGGCGCGCAGAAGTATCGTTGCCGACGACCGTTTAGTGCGCTCGATGGACAGATTAAGGTAATTTTTCACTTTTTCGGAGTAACAAAATAATAAGTATATGTTTTAAATTAGGCGTGATTATCGGGAACGCCGAAAAATAGTTAAAACGTAGTGAAACGTAGGTTTAAGCTATTTTTCAAGTGTAGA
>JAYWGJ010000199.1:0-6601 GCA_043778315.1 Saprospiraceae bacterium
GCGTCACCGACGCGCCTTCTTTGTCTGCTATAAATATTTTAGTAATATTATTAACATTATGTACCCTAAACGCATTATCTTCGCCCATCATTGCCGACGAGCCTTGTTTACAAGCCGTTAGCATTGTTATTAATATAAATATAAAAAAAATACTTATGTTTTTACTCAATTGCATAATTAGTGGTATTATTATTTTATGATAATGAAAAATGATTTTTTTGTTATCACAATGATATTACAATGATAACGTCACAAAGGTAAGTTTAGTATTTTACAATTGGAATTACTTTTTTTGCAAAAAATCCTATCCGTTGGCAAAGTTGCCATAATTACTTTTCCGTTGGCTAATTCAAAAGTACCGTTGCATCAAAAATGTATTATTTAACGTTGTATTAATAAAAATTGGTATGCGTATTGATATTATAATTATATATCTTTCTAAAACTCTTTTCTAAAACCTTAAATAAAAAAGATGAATTTCAAAAAAATGATTTTCGCAGCCGCTTTGCTGCTTGCAGCTGCGCCTACTTTTGCGCAAATATTTGACCGCAAAGAGCGCGAGGAGGTGATTGTGATAAACGGGCAGAAAGTTCCCGTCCTGATACAAGGCAAAGATACCATTCTTTTGGCGAGCCTCGACGAGGTTGATATAACGAGTACGCGCCTATTCAAAAACGACAAGGAACGCTACCGCTACAATCAGATGCGTTACAACGCCAAAAAAGTGATGGGCTATGCGGTAGAGGCTATCCGTTTGCACGAAGATTTGAAGCAAGAAACGGCGGATATGAAACGTGGAAAAAAGCGGACGCGGGTGCGCGAAGTGCAGCGCGAACTGCAAGACAAGTTCGAGAAACCGCTAAAAGGTTTGTACCGCTCGCAAGGCTTACTACTTATCAAAATGATTGAGCGCGAAACGGGCGAGTCGATGTACAGCCTGATTTCGGAGTACAAAGGTGGCTTGACCGCTTTTTATTGGAACACGCTCGGCTCGTTTTACGAGTACAAACTCCGCGAAACCTACGACCCTGCCGCCGACCCTGCTATGGAAAGTATTTTTAAGGAGCTGAACCTCAAACAAGCGGTTTTGGACTCGCGGGCGAGAGAAAAAGCGGCTAAAAAATAAACCGTTTATTTATTAATTGATGTTACGCACAGAGAACTATAAGAGCGATTAGCCGCATAGCGGCGACATATTGGTAGGCGCGTAACAACATATTAAAATATGGTAAATACGGAGAACAAAAAAGATGTCGCAGCTACGCAGCTTTAAAACACACCAATTATAATATTGCTACCGATATGTCGCCGCTATGCGGCTGTCCGATAGCTCAAGCCGTTTTATTCTTGCGTAACGTCTGCTATCAAAAAAGCCTTTTGAACCGAGTTCAAAAGGCTTTTTTTGTCGTTTTTTTAATCATAATTTTCCACTGTATCGCACTCGTCCAATTTCTGTTTTTTGGGTACGACGGTTTGCGTTGCCTTGCCGTCCGCTTTTTCTTTTATCATTTTTTGTACGATGCGGTTGCGCTCTTGCTGCAACGTTTTTTGCTTCGCCGAGTCGTCGGCGCGGTCAAAAAACCTGATGCCGTCCACAAAAGTAAGCTCCGCCCGCGCATACACCGATAGCGGATTGGCAGACCAAAGCACTAAATCTGCGTCTTTGCCCTTCGCTACACTACCCGTTTGCTTATCCAAATGCAACATTTTAGCAGGATTGAGTGTCACAAATTTCCACGCATCTTCTTCTTTTACGCCACCAAACTGCACCGCTTTCGCGGCTTCCTGATTGAGGCGGCGACCCATTTCCGCGTCGTCGGAGTTGAACGCGACGTTCACGCCTTGCTCGTGCAAAATTGCGCCGTTGTACGGAATTGCTTCTTGTACCTCCATTTTATAGCCCCACCAATCGGCAAAAGTAGAGGCGTTTACGCCATGCGCCTTCATCTGCGGTGCTACTTTGTAGCCTTCCAATATATGTGTGAACGTATTTATTCTGAAATCGAAATCTTCCGCTACTTTCATCAACATCAAAATCTCGGATTGCACATACGAGTGACAAGTGATAAATCGTTTTTTTGCCAATATTTCGGCTAAGGTTTCGAGGTCTAAGTCGCGGCGTTTGTTCGGGTCTTTGTCTTCGGCGTAAGCTTTTGCCCGAGCGAAATAGTCGCGGTAAACCTGCTCTACGCCCATGCGCGTTTGTGGATACCGAACGCGCGCCTCGTCGCCTGCGTTCGATTGTTTTACGTTTTCACCGAGCGCAAATTTAATAAATCCGTCCGCGCCTGCTATCTTCATTTTTTCGGGTGCGTAGCCCCAACGCAGCTTGATGAGCGCGCTTTGTCCGCCTATCGGATTGGCAGAACCGTGCAGCAACTGACTTGCCGTCACGCCGCCCGCGAGTTGTCGATATATGTTAATGTCTTCCGAGTTCACCACGTCGCCGATGCGCACTTCCGCGCTGCTTTCTTGCGCGCCGTCGTTCACGCCGCTCGATATCGCGATATGCGAATGCTCGTCGATGATGCCCGAAGTGAGGTGTTTGCCCGTCGCGTCGATGCTTTTCGCGCCTTCGGGAAGCGGTAAATTTGCGCCGATTGCGGCAATTTTGCCTTTTTCTATCAGTACATCGGCTTTCGCCAAAATACCCTCTTTTTCGTTCGTCCAAACCGTCGCGTTTTTGATTAAAACGGTTTCGGCAGTTGGTATTTTTTCGTTGCCGAACGCCACTAACGGGTACAGTATTGCGCCAAGCATCGTATCTGCGGCTTCCGCTTTTTTATCGTCTTTTTTGTCGTCTTTTTTCTCTTCCGCGCCTTTGCTGCGCGTAGCGCGCCAGGTCGTCCAAGTGCCGTTCGGTAGCGTTCCGTTGCCGCTCCAAAGCGTTCCGTTTTGCGCTATACTGCCCGAAAGGGCAACCGCTTTACCCTCTTTTGCGTCGGGTACGAAGGTTAGCGTAAGCAGCTTATCGTTGATTTTGTAAGTAATATTTAACTTAGTTGTATCGTTGCCGAGTAGCTTCATTTCGGGTTTTTCAGCCGTTCCCGTCACCTCCATCGTGCTTGTTTTGTTGCCATAATTGAGTTGATAAGTCCCGCGTAAATCGTTGGCGATAAGCCGATTAACTAAAAATTGCTTGCCGTGCGTCCAGTTTTCGGTAATCGTTGTTTTTTCGTCAAAAATGTCGCCCGTTGCGATAAGTAAATTAGCGATTTTACCTTTTTCCAAACTACCCAACTGCTCGTTTATTTTTAGCAATTCGGCGGGCGTAGCGGTGAGTGCGCGCAAGGCGGCGGTTTTCGTCAAGCCGCTTTTTATTGCTTTACGCAAATTTTTCAAAAAGTCTTTTTTGTCTTTCAGATAACTCGATGTAAAGGCAAAATTGATGTTCGCTTTCGCTAAAAAAGCGGCGTTTGCGGGCGCGAGTTCCCAATGTTTGAGGTCGGTGAGACTGACATTTAGCGCGTCGTAAGGGTCTTCTACGTCGAACGGCAACGGAAAATTGAGTGGAATAATGACCGACGCGCCTGTCGCTTTCAGCTCCTCGAGGCGGCGATATTCTGTACCCAAACCCTTCAATATATACGTTGTTTTGAACTCTTTGGCGACTTTATCGGCGCGTATTTGCTCGGGCAAATCGCGTGCGTCAAAAATCTGCGGCATGTTTTGTAGCGTGTTCCACGCGGCGAGCGAGGCGTTAAATTCTTTGCTCGCGCCTGTTTTTTTGTACCAATCGGCATCTAAATACGCTTGTCGCAACAAGGCGATACTGCCCATCAGCGACGATGGGTAGTCTTGCGTCGAGCTGCCTTTTTTGAACGAGAGAACGTGCGCCGCGAGGTCGCGGACGATTTCCAAGTGTTCGCGGTCGTTGCCGAGCGTGACTATCGCCGCGCTGCCGCGCGAAATGCCGTCGCTGCGATGCGTACAAACCGCGCCAAAACCGATTTCGCGTAGCTCTTTTGCTGCTGCGTCGTTCGCCAAAAAAGCGTCGGCTGCCTTAAACTCCGCTTTGAGGGCTTCGTTCCACGAAAACGCGCCTTTTTTGTTGCTCAACATCTGGGGTCGCTGCTGCAGCGCGCTGCCTTCTGCCTTCGGGTCGGGCAATCCGTAGCTCGAAAACATATCTATAAACGACGGGTAAATCGTTTTGCCCGTGCAATCCACCGCCGCCGCGCCTTTCGGTATTGCGCCGTTAGCGGCTACACTTTCTACCGTTCCGTTGTGTATAACTAAGGTGGCGTTTTCTATTTTTTTGTCGTAACTAATATATATAGTGGCGTTTGTGAACGCGACGTACCCCTCTTTGGTATCGTAAATCCCATTTTGCGGGAACGTCGGTTGCGCTACGAGCGTTGTGCTGTACGCGAGTGTTGCGACAAGCAGAAAAAATATTTTTTTCATATTACATCTATGTTTTAAATTAGTCGTGATTATCGGGAACGAAAAAAAATAGTTAAAATGTAGCAGCTACCCTCCTAATGGAGGGGCTGGGGGAGGCTTGCGAAAATTTAATCTATTTTTTGAGTGTAGATAAATAATCACGGCTAATTTATTTCAGCTATAATAAAAAAATTATGGTATAAAATTAAACCTTTACTATTCCGATGCGTCATAAGTGAAATTGCAGCGATAGGCGACACATTTTCAATCGCTTTCGCGCAACAAAATAACAAAGAATTTAATCAAAATTATCCATTTTACTATTAAAAATTATTTTACCATGAAACAAATTCGTTTTACAGCCGCAATAGTGGCAATGAGTGTGCTTATCACGTTTAGCGCGTGCAAAAAAGTAGTTGCTGACGAGGAGGATTGGCAGTCGGCAACCGACCACGCTACGGCGGACGTGATGTACGAAACCGCAAATAAAGCAGTGGACGAGGCGAGTGTAGAAACAGGCGCGCAACGCGGCGCACCGCTCACCGCACAAGACGCGCCGATGACGACTTGCGCAAATATTACGGCGGTAGAAGATGCAGGCGGTACGCTTTACAATGGCAAAAAATTTCCACGCACTATAACCATCGATTACGGCACGACTAACGTTGCTTGCGGTAGCTCCCTTCAAAATACCCGTAATTTTAGAGGTAAAATATTGATTAATATCAATAAACCGCACAGATTGGCAGGTTCGGTAGCGACTATCACGTTCGATAATTTTTATGTGAACGACCACAAATTGGAAGGTACGCGTACCAACACAAATACGGCAATAGGAGCGAACGGACAACCGATTATCAATATCAGTATGGTAGGCGGCAAAGTAACCGACCCCGACGGCAAAACGTTTACTTGGAATACAAACCATACGCGCACTTGGCTTGCGGGTTTCGAAACCCTAACCGCAGTAGATAATAGAGTAAATATAACAGGTTCGGCATCGGGCGTAAGCCGTGCAGGTAAAGCGTTTTCGGCTACTATCCTTACGCCGTTGCAGTACGAAAATGCGTGCCGCTACATCATGAGCGGCTCGGTGAAAATCACTCGCGACAACCTCAAAGACCGCGTTATTGACTTCGGCAACGGTGCTTGTGACGGCGTAGCAACGGTAACGGTTGATGGTCAGACCAAAACGATTAATTTGAAATAATTTTAATTTGTTTTAATTCGTTTTACGACAAAAAGCCTCGTGGCTGCTACGGCAGTTGCGAGGCTTTTTTGGTTACAATAAGAAACTTTTTATACCTTTGCGCTGTTATATATTTATCTTTGTTTAGTTTTTAAACTAAGTATCTATAATTAAATTAAAATCAAAAAATCACTATGCCAAAAACAGACGCGCTCGTCATCGGTTCGGGAATAGCAGGGCTTACTTTCGCTATCAAATTAGCGGAGCTACTACCCAAAAAAAAGATAATGGTACTCACCAAAACCGTTGCGAACAACAGCAACACCTCCTACGCGCAAGGCGGAATTGCGGCGGTTTGGGATTGGGAGAAGGATAATTTTGAGAAGCATATTGCCGATACGCACGACGCGGGCGACGGCTTATGCGACCCCGACGCGGTGAATATAGTAGTGACCGAAGGACCTGACCGCGTCCGCGAACTGATAGACTGGGGGACGCGGTTCGACCAAAACAAAGCGCAGTCCTTTTACGACCTTGGGCGCGAAGGCGGACATAGCGAAAACCGCATTCTGCACTATAAAGATTTTACGGGCAAAGAGATACAGCGCGCCTTGCTGCAATACGCGCAGCAGTTGCCAAATATAGAAATACACGAGCATTACTACGCCGTCGACTTGATTACGCAGCACCATAAAGGCTATAATATTACGCGGCTTACGCCCAATATTGAATGTTACGGCGCCTACGTTTTGAATAAGAATACGGGTCGCACCGAAAAAATATTGGCTAAAATCACCTTGGTCGCGACGGGCGGCGCAGGGCAGATTTACCGCAACACGACGAACCCGACTATCGCTTCGGGCGACGGTATGGCGATGGTTTACCGCGCCAAAGGTCACGTTCAAAACATGGAATTTGTGCAGTTTCACCCGACCGCGCTGTACAATCCTGCTGGCGAAAACCCTGATTTTTTGGTTTCGGAAGCGGTGCGCGGCTTCGGCGCGGTACTCAAAACGAACGACGGGC